>JALQTF010000012.1 GCA_023264085.1 Acholeplasmataceae bacterium | reverse complement strand
AAAGATGTAAGATATGACATTAAATAACAGTATATTGAGAAAACCAACTGCATATTTAGTTACATAAACAGTTGTTCTTGATAAGGGTTTAGATAATAAAAAATCAGCTGTTTTTTCTTTTTCTTCATTAAGCAAAATATTAAGACCAAGTGCAGTTGCATACATTCCCCCACCAATCAGGAGTACCATAGAAGCATCTGCACCAAAGAAACCTTCGGCTGTTGCTAAATCTAAACCACCCATACCCATGACCGCTAAGAAGTCTTCAAACGATGCCATGTAGTCACTTAACGCTTCCATTTGTTCTTTAAATAGAGGAAACAAAAGCATAAATCCAAAAATAAAGACATTCATAATACCTACCCAGGCAATAAAGCTACGTCGTTGTTTATAAAATTCATGTTTGAATAAAATCATACGTTACCTCCATCGTTATCATAGAGTGTGACAAACAATTCTTCTAAATCTGGTTTTGTAATTTCAACATCATCTACATTCAAACTCAGTAAAAGATTTAAAAGATCTTTAACATCACCTTTATAAATAAATGACAACTTGTTGTCTGTTTTAGATTGAATAGAAATCTTATCATCTTCTTTAAGTGCGATATGTGAAGGAATGGATACTTTTGTATAGGTTTGGCCGATGAAATGATCAATTTTGGTTTGATCAATTAATGCGCCATTTTTTATAAACATCATCCGATCACAATAATTTTCAACTTCTTTTAAATGATGTGATGAAAGCAGTACTGTGGTTTTGTGATCTTTGTTTAGTTTTTTGATTTCTGCAAAAAAATGTAATTGCATGAGTGGATCTAGTCCATTTGTAGGTTCATCTAAAATCAGAAGTTTAGGTTTGTGTTGTAGTGCAGAGACTATGGAAACTTTTTTTCTATTTCCAAACGATAATTCGCTAAAACGTTTATTTAAGGGAACATCTAAGAGTGTTGTTAAATGCTTTTGATAAGTATCATCTTTAATTCCAGATAAATGTAATGACACATTTAATAAATCTTTTACTTTCATGAATTCATACATTTTAGCTTCCGAAGACAAATACCCAATATCTTTTAAAAGATGAGAAGCATTATTCAAAGTAAGTGTTTGACCAAACAATTCTATATGTCCAAGTTGATAATTCAACAACCCTAAAAGTGTTCGAATTGTGGTGGATTTACCTGCACCATTTGGACCAATAAAACCTAGAATTTCTCCAGGATATAATTCAAATGACACATCTTTAATGCCTAAAAAACGACCATAATATTTAGATAAATTTGTGACTTTAAGTATCGGTTGCATCAAATCCTCCTACACCTATTGTATCAAACATATTAACATTTGAAATCAACCATTTCATAGGAGGGCTATGATATACTATTATTAAAGTGTTATTGGAGGTTCAAATGAGTCGCGTATTTCCGTTTATTAGTGTTGATGATGCACAAGCAGCCATATCCTTATATAAACAAGCATTTACTGTTAAAGAGATAGGGACGCCAACATATTACAGTGAATTTTATGACGATCCATCGATTGCAAATAAAATCGCACATATGGCGCTTTCCATTGAAGGAAGTCACTTATTTATCAATGATGCACATGAACAGCCGGATGCTGAACAATCTCGATTTACGGTCAATGTTGAAGTGGATTCAAAGGATAAAGTCAACAAAGCATTCCATGCATTAAAAGAAGATGCGAAAAAAATATATTATGAACCTACGGATCTTGGTTGGAGTGATCTTGGTTTTTCACTTAAGGATCAGTTTGGTGTGATTTGGATGGTCTATGTTGTTGAATAAAAAAACAATCGTCTGTTATCGTTTCTGAATTTCAGCACATTTCAAAATAAAAAGGAGCATTACATGTCATTTGAAGCGTATATTAAAAACATAGAAACAGCAACCAACAAATCGGTTATTGAAATAAAAAATCAGGCAACATTAGATGGCATTATAAGTAACCCAATCCATGCAACCACATTTGTGAAGTATTTAAAAGACACCTATGATTTAGGTCGTGGACATGCTATGGCACTTTGGAAATACTTCATTGAAAAGGATTGGTTAGAACCTTTAAATTCATCCATAAAAAAATAAAAAGAGTATTTGCTCTTTTTATTTTGATGCTTTCTCTTTTCTTTTTAGTAAATATTTTCTGAAAGATAGCTCTTTACCTTCGGCAATTCTTTTTAGGTTTTCAACATGTTTAGATATAGATATCAAAGCGATTAAGATCATTACGATGACGGGATAAATACCAAAATCAGTAAAAAAATAAATATAAATAGGTACAAATATCACTGAAAATAACGTAGATATCACAATGTAATCTGCAATCATCAAGATCACAAAAAATAAAATAAATACTACAAGACCAAACAATGGCTGAATACCAAAGAGTAATCCTGCATAAGTAGCGGTTCCTTTACCGCCTTTAAATTTATATAGTAATGGAAACACATGACCTAATATTGCAAAGAAACCAGCGAGTACCCAAATAAGCGGTTGATCTTCAAAGAATGTTCTTGCAACAACAACAGGAATAGTCCCTTTTAAAATATCTAATATCATCACAACAATTCCCCAGCGAAAACCCACAGTCATGACAGTATTCGTTGCACCTGCATTTTTAGAATTAAAGTCTCGAATATCAATGCCTTTTCTTAGTTTAGCGATCATTAATGCTGGATTTAAATTACCTAAAAGGTATGAAGCAATAAATAAAAAAAACATATAAACTCCTATTATGCTACTATAACGGTATTATTGTATCACCTTTTGTATATATTCATTAAATTATTGTTTATGATACAATGACATTTATTTCTACGTGGTACAATAATATAAGACAAACTTGAAGGGAAATTCATGAAAAAAACTTTACTACTTACAAAAACACTACTACTTATTTTTATATTAACAAGTTGTATCTCAGAACCCATTGAAGAAGTGATAGAGGATATTCCTACAACGTGTGATGAAACATTTGATGATAAAATCATTACATTCTGTGATGATTTTTTAGCCAGAGACAATTCAAATGACAACGGTGTAGATATAACAAAATGGGCATTTCAAACTGGAGATGGGTCACAATACGGTATTCCTGGTTGGGGTAACAATGAGGCTCAATATTACAGAGAAGACAATGCCTTTGTTGAAGATGGATTATTGAATATTCAATTAAAAAACGAAGCATATGGTGGAAAAAATTATACCTCCGCAAGACTTTGGACAAACAATATTTTCTCTCAAACGTATGGTCGCTTTGAAGCACGTATCAAACTTCCATTAGGAGACGGACTATGGCCAGCATTTTGGTTACTTCCAGATAATACAACGTATGGTACATGGGCAGCCAATGGTGAAATAGATATCATGGAAGCACGAGGAAGAGTTCCAAACGAAGCATCAGGTGCCATCCATTATGGTGGCGTTTGGCCTAACAATGTTTACAGTTCTCAAACCTATACATTTCCTATGGGTCAATCCATTCAAGATTTTCATGAATATGCGATTGAATGGACAGAAAATAAAATTCAATGGTTCATTAATGATGAACTCTATTATGAAACAAGTGATTGGTATAGTGAAAACGGTGACTATCCAGCACCATTTAATACGGACTTTTATATCATATTAAACTTAGCAGTCGGTGGTGTTTTTGACGGCAATATTCTTCCTGATCCTGCGATATTTAATTTACCTGTGTTGATGCAAGTAGATTATGTAAGGGTTTTTCAATATTTTGTATAAAGGATACATATGATCAAGTTGATTGAAATTAATCAAGTAAATCAAGATATCTATCCACTTAACATCCTATCATTAAAGTCGATAGAATCATTAAAAATCGATCATCCAATTGTGATTTTTACAGGGGATAATGGATCAGGAAAATCCACGTTATTAAAAGCCATTGCACAGAAACACGGCGCTATCAACACGGGATATTTTCCGCTAGATAGTGCGTATTATGAAGATATTAAACCTTTATCAGATCTTATCAAACTCACATATGATGTCAAAAATAAAAAAGGATTTATGTTTTCAGGAGAAGAATTTATTACGTTTATTCATAAAATTCAAGAAGAGAAAAAAGACCTTGAAGCATACATCAAAGAAGTTGAAGTGAATTATAAAGATAAATCTGATTTTGCAAGAAATCAAGCTTTAGCGCCAGCAAGAAAAGAACTAAATGCCATTATGCACCAATATGAAGGAGAACTTCAACATAAAAGTCATGGTGAAGGATTTTTAAGTTTTTTTAAATCAAGGTTACATCATAAAGGCATTTATTTTTTAGATGAACCAGAAACACCACTATCTCCAGAACATCAGTTTCAACTTTTTGTGTTAATTTCAGATTTAGTTGCAAATGGTTCTCAAGTCTTTATCGCAACACACTCTCCGATTCTAATGGCGCTTAATCAAGCGGTAATATATGATTTTAATCAACAATTAAAACAAATTGAATACGATCAGATAAAAAGCGTTCAATTTTTAAAGTATTTTTTAAATCATCCGCATCTATTTAAAGAGAAAGTAAAAGGGCATTCAAATGAATGAATGCCCTTTTTTATCTAAAAAGACTCAAATAGAAACAATTTAAGTGTTAAAATAAATATATATAAAATACAAAGCAGGTTTGTAATGAGAACTCCTATTAAATATCGATTAAAAGATTGGCGTGTTGGAGCTGTAGTATATCAAGTCATGGTTGATCGTTTTTATCCAAGTAAAGATATCGAGTCAAAGCAGCATTTATATCAATATCCTAGGACAATTCTATCTTGGGATACATTACCAGTTTCAAAACCCTATGATCAAAAAAAAGGGTATCATGAACATGAATTGGAATTTTGGGGTGGAGATATACCTTCCTTAAATAATAAGATGGACTATATTCAATCACTTGGTGTGGATGTATTATATTTAAATCCAATTCCTGAAGCTGTGTCTAATCATAAGTATGATGCTTCAGATTACTTAAAAATATCAGAAGAGTATGGTACATTGGATGATTTAAAAAAACTTATTCAAAATGTGCATGATAAAGACATGAAAATCATGTTAGATGGTGTATTTAATCATATCGGTATTGCATCACCAATGTATCAAGACGCAATATCTAATAAAAATAGTAAGTATCGTCATTATTTTGATTTTAATGAAACATATTCAGAAGGCGTTCGATTATGGATGAACGTGCCAAGTTTGGTCGAACTCAATTTGGAACATGAAGATGTTCAGAATTATCTATATAAAAAGAAAGATTCAGTGATTCAATCTTATTTAAACCTAGGAGTAGATGGATGGCGTTTAGATGTCGCATTTGACATTGGATATCAGTATTTATCAGAAATCACAAAGTATAGTCATCAAGTAAATCCAATGTCGTGTATTGTTGGAGAAATCCCAAATTATCCAGATTTATGGGCAAAATCAATGGATGGCGTCATGAATTTTACCTTTAGGGAGCTCATTTCTAAACTGTTATTACAGCAAACACCTGTTAAAACAATATCAGCAATGTTTGACAAAGTTATTTTAGATACCGGTATTGAGAAAATTTTAACATCATGGACAGTCGTTGATAACCATGATGTCCCTAGATTGGCACATGTTTTTAATACACAACCAACTCAAGTGCTCGCACTCATATTATTATTCACTTTACCTGGATGTCCTAACTTATATTATGGAACTGAATTAGGAATGAAGGGGGATACTGATCCAGAAAATAGAGCACCTATGGCTTGGCATTTAGATAACGATAAAAACGATATAAAAAAACTTGTAACATCACTTATTCAGCTTAGAAAGAAACATGAAACTTTACGCGTTGGTAATTTTCATACGTTCATTTCTGAATCGATATTTGGATTTGTTCGACGTGGCGAAAACATTGAAGATGATGTATTTATAATGATGAATGTTCAAGATAATGAAGTATCAGATATTGTGTTACTCGATGATTCAGACATTATGAATTATGCATTATTTGACATCATATTAGGAAATGCAGATAAACTTCATGTGAGTGCTGGAGTTATGGAAATCAAACTACAACCACAAAGCTATGTTATATTCAAAGTCAATACAAAAGCAAAAAACGGATACACATCCTATAAACGAATTGAGAAGGTTTAATCATGCTGATTCAATTAAAACATGGAAGTCAATCACTTGAATTTGGTATGCATGTACATGTCATCATACCAGAAAAAACACCCCCTGAAGGTGGTTTTAAAACACTATATTTATTACACGGTTATTTTGGAGATTTTACCGATTGGTTGTATGCTTCTAATATTATGAGATATGCTGAAAAGTATGATCTTGTGATTGTCATGCCAGATGGTAGAAATAGTTATTATGTGAATCATCCAAATGGCTTACGCTTTAAAGACTATATTACAAACGACTTGATTAAGCGTGTCGAAGAAACGTTTAGAGTTTCAACAAATAAAAAAGACCGTTATATTGCAGGTCTTTCCATGGGAGGATTTGGAGCCTTGTATTTGGGTCTGCATCACCCAGCATTATTTAGTAAAATTGCCGCGTTATCACCAGTGATAGAAATCCAACACATGGAAGATCATTTTAATCAACAAGAGCGTGTGTATCACTTCCATACATTGTTTGGAAAAAACGATATTAATAAAAGTCATTTAGATTTGTATAAACATGCTTTAGAAATGAAAGAACAAGATCTTTATATTTCCATTGGAAAAGATGACTTTTTAATTGAAGAAAATAGACGATTCCATGCGTTTTTAAATACGCATCATATGCCACATACATATTTAGAAAAAGATGGCAATCATGATTGGAAATTCTGGGATGATGCAATTCAAGATGTCTTAAAGTGGTTATTTTCATGATGCAAGATGCCATTGATTTTCTATTGAATTTAGAGTTACATGTTTTGTGGATGGTCATGATCATTTTTGTATTATCAGTGATCCATCCAATGATTTCACAACCATGGAGCTTATTATCTGTTACTGTTGCAAGTATTTGGTTTGGCATACCTTTTGCTCTTGTTGTTTTATGGTTAGGCTATTTTGTTGGTATGATGGGTTACTACTTCATCATTAGAAGGCTTAATCAAAAGTATCAATGGACGACATATCCTAAATTCAAAAAAGCTGTCAAATGGTTAGAAATGACACCAGCATATCAACATGCGATATCTTTAGGAACGCCTTTAGTTCCGACATATGTGATTAAGATGATGTTACCATTAACGGAAAAATCTTTTTATCACTACATGTTTGTCATGACAGGGTCCTATGTATTACTTACCATATCGAATCTACTGCTGTATTATGGTATTTTTGTGGAAGCACTATTAGGACCAAGATCTTGGATCACATTTATTGTTTTATTTGTTCTTATTATATCGATGTATATGTTGACACACATGAAACAAAAAAGTACATCTAATGAATAAAAAAACACACCTTTAAT
>JALQTF010000042.1 GCA_023264085.1 Acholeplasmataceae bacterium | reverse complement strand
TTACAGACGGGATTGCACTTCTTAAAGAATTCATGGTGGTGAATACGCGCACTGATACCTTAAATTTGTTCGTTGACTTATCAAAGTCTGGTCCCTTTGCGACTGAAGCCGCGGTGCCGTTAAATATCGTGCTACCTGCTTTCATAACTTCTGAATTAAAAACCGCATTTGAAATTGGCTTTCTGATCTTTTTACCATTTTTGGTGATTGATATGGTGATAGCCTCGATTTTGATGTCATTGGGGATGATGATGCTTTCCCCAATGTTGATCTCCCTTCCCTTCAAACTTTTGTTATTCGTTCTCGTGGATGGTTGGGCCATGACAATCGGATCTCTATCGGCGACATTTATGGTGTGACATGGCATATGATCAAAATGTACAATATTTAAGTTATGCTTTTTGGCAAATCGTCATGACTGCCGGCCCAATTTTGGCGATTGCGCTTGGTATTGGTTTGCTAATCGGTCTCATTCAAGCGGCGACATCCATTCAAGAAATGACGCTGAGTTTTGTGCCAAAGCTTTTCATCGTATTGGGCGCTATGGCCCTACTGGCGCCTTATACACTGAATACCCTAACTGAATATTTCCGATTTATATTTGAGGAAATAGCAATGAAGGGGCTGTAGATGTCACAAGTCGTCTCTTTTCCTGCTTTGGAGCTGCAGAGTATCCTAGTATACCTCTTAAGTTTATTTCTCGCATCCCTTCGCATGGGAGCGTTCCTCGTGGCATCACCTTTTTTTGGCTCTAGAATGGTCCCATTACCTGTACGCATTGTATTTTCAATTGCATTAGGACTGGGAGCGATGAATTATGTAAGCTTTCCTAGCTTAGAAGTGCTTGTGTAAGCATCCAAACGCCACGCAAATTGGTGTTAACAACGTCATCAAATTGATCTAAAGACATCCTTAGCATCAATGTATCACGTGTAATACCAGCATTATTGACGAGCACATCTAGACCTCCAAATGTATCTTGTACATGTTTTACAAGTGCTTGACAGTCATCTTGTTGACTAACATCCGCTTTGACTGTATGTACATGATAACCTTTTGCAGATAAGGCTTCAACTATGTCTAAAGCTGATGCCATATTTGATTTATATGTAAATAATACGTGCGCACCTTCTTCAGCGAACCGTTCAACGATTGCTTTTCCAATACCTCTTGATCCTCCTGTTATGAGGATACGTTTTTGATTAAGTTGCATGTGTTTATTCCTCCAAAGATAATGCATTTGAATAAGTCAAAACAGAAATGTCTTCAAGTTGTTTTATCGCTAGCTGTGATAACACATTTCCAGGTCCAATTTCAATCAAATGGGTAAATCCAAGTGATTTTAATTGTTTGAAAATGGATGTAAGTCTTACAGGAGATGTCATTTGTTTAATTAAATCCTGTTTCGTAATGATATTTGTGATATCTCCAGTCACGTTTGAAAAAATGTTTATTGTAGGTGCCTTTAATTCGATTGTATCAATCACGTCTTCATACACATGGGTATGTGTTGACATAAGTGGTGTATGAAATGCACCTGCAACTCTGAGTGGTAAGACTTTACCACCAGCATCTACACATGCTTGTTTGATTTCATCATACGCTTGTATATGACCACTAATGACAGTTTGTAATGGCGCATTATAATTCACCGGCATCATATAATAATCATTTTTTGAATGGTCTAAACAAATTTTTTCGATTGTATTTGGTTCTAATTTAAGCACTGCTGCCATCATACCTTCTGATGTTTCAGAAGCTAACTGCATGGCTTTGGCACGCGCTTGAGTAAGCACTAACATTTCTTTGAATGTAATGATACCTGCACGTTTAAGTGCACTCATGTCTCCTAAACTAAATCCGAATACTGCATCGATATGAATATCTTTTAACACTTGATCAAATAATTCTTGAGTAATTACCATCATTAATTGTGTTTGGTATGTATTTTTTAAACTTTCAGGATCATTGAACCAAGCCATCACATCTTCATTTAATATTTGACTTGCATCATCAATTACGCATTGAAGATGTGGATATTTCGAAATAATATCCAAACCCATGCCAGCATATTGACTACCTTGTCCAGCATACATCAAACATGTTTTCATATGTTATACCTTAACAATGGCTGCACCATATGTAAAGCCACCACCAAATCCAACAAATAGTAAGGTTTTAGTTTCAGAATGTTTCTTTTTGTATTCTGAAAGTGTCAATGGAATGCTTGCTGCTGAGGTATTACCGTAAGATGCAATATTCATGACAAACTTATCCATGGACACATTCATGCTTTTTGAAACGGCTAAAATAATACGTTCGTTTGCTTGATGAGGAATAATATGATCAATATCATCTAATGATAAATTGGCATCATTTAAAACTTTTAAAATACTTTTTTCAATCACTTCAACTGCAAATAAAAATACTTTTCGACCGTCCATTTTAATATATTTGCCAACATCTAATGTGTTTGTCATATCTGGTCGTGACGTATTGTAAAAATAACCTAATTGTTGCTCTTGACCCTTTTCTAAAACAACAGCACCCGCACCGTCACCAAACAAAATACATGTATTTCTATCGGTATAATCCAATACATTCGATAACGTTTCCGCACCGATCACAAGTGCTTTTCTGTATTTAGGATGTTGTATGAGCGATGCTGCAACTTCTAATGCATAAACAAATCCAGTACATGCCGCATTAAGATCAAAACTCATCACATCGTGTTCAATTCCTAATAAACCGGCTACAAAGTTTGCAACTGCTGGCGTTTTTTGATTTTCTGTAATGGTTGCAACGATAATAATATCAATGTCAGATGCATCTATTTTAGCCTCTTCAAGGGCTTTTTTAGACGCTAAATATGCCATTTCATGCGTTGTTTCGTGATTCACTTTTCGACGCTCTTTAATACCAGTTCGAGATACAATCCACTCATCTGATGTATCCACAATCTTTTCTAAGTCATGATTAGTCACAACTTGATTTGGAACATAATGTCCTGTACCAAGAATTTTAATTGGTAGATTCATGGGTCGTCCTTTCTAAAACTGTACCCATGTTTCTAAATTTTTCATATCTAGACATAAGTAATCGTTTCGCAGGTTTTTTTGTTAATACTTCTAATTGCTTTTCAAGATGTTGAGAAAGTTGTGAAAGACCGATTTCTTGATTTTCATGTAATCCAGGACCTTCTTTGATAATCTCATCGATAATTTGTAAAGCTTTTAAATCTTTTGCTGTAATTTTCATGAGTTCTGCTGCTTCAGGTGCACGTGTTGCATCTTTATATAAAATAGATGCGAATCCTTCAGGTGATAATACTGAATATATGGCATGTTCAAACATTAAAACCACATCACCAACACCTATGGCAAGTGCCCCGCCTGAACCCCCTTCACTTAAAACAACTACA
This sequence comes from Acholeplasmataceae bacterium, assembly GCA_023264085.1. GTDB lineage: Bacteria > Bacillota_I > Bacilli_A > Acholeplasmatales > Acholeplasmataceae > UBA8290. The sequence goes on along the minus strand of JALQTF010000042.1, from coordinate 14,258 downwards.
ATGATTGGTGTTTTTAAACCCATCATTTCTTTTAAGTTGTTTGCGATGGCTTGAGCTTGACCTCGAGCTTCTGCACCAACACCTGGATAAGCACCTGGAGTATCAATAAACGTAATGATTGGACGTTTAAACTTTTCAGCCTGTTTCATAAGTCTTAAAGCTTTACGATATCCTTCAGGATGTGGCATACCAAAATTGTGTTTAATTTTATCTTCAGTATCAATACCTTTTTCTTGGGCAATAAGTGTGACTGTATGACCTTTAAAAGATGCAATACCACCGATAATAGATAAATCATCCTTAAATTGACGATCCCCATGCAACTCTAAAAAATCTGGAAACAACTTTTTGATGACACTTCTGGATGTGAGTCTTTTAGGATGTCTCGCAATTTTTAATTGATCATATGCTGTCATAGAGCACCTTCTGATGAAATTTCAATAATTGAAACAGTGTTTTTCTAATATCTTGTCTATGTAAAACAATGTCAACCTGGCCACTTTGTTGTTGAAACTCTGCTGTTTGGAAACCTTCTGGAAGTTCTTCTCTAATGGTTTGTTTGATGACACGTGGTCCCGCAAATCCAATTAATGATGACATTTCAGCAATGTGATAATCTCCTAATGAAGCAAAACTTGCGGCGACACCACCTGTAGTAGGATGGGTCATGACACTAATAAAAAGTCCTCCCATATCATCGAGTTTTTTTAATGCTGCGGAGGTTTTTGCCATTTGCATTAAAGATAATATCCCTTCTTGCATTCTAGCACCACCAGAAGCTGAAAAAATAATTAAAGGCATATTTTCTTTTGTTGCAAATTCAACTAGACGCGTCACTTTTTCACCTACGACAGACCCCATAGAACCCATCATAAAATGACTATCTAAAATACCAATTGCACATGGATAGCCAACAATAGAAGCCTTCCCACAAACGAATGCTTCATTGATTTGGGCTGTTTTTTGTGCTTGTATGAGTTTTTCTTCATAACCTGGCATATGCAAAGGATTCGTTGATAATATATTTTGAAACATTGCTTCAAAACTTCCCTCATCCACTGTATATTCTAAACGTGTTTTCGCATCAATTCTAAAATGGTTTTGACATACTGGACATACATGCTGATTTTTTTTTAGTACTTTTTCATATAAGGCCGCTTGACAATTTGAACATTGAACAAAAACCCCGTCTGGTATATCCACTGGGGTTTGAAGATTTAAATCCATTCTTTTTTTCGTTGCAGCTTCTAATTGCTTTTTATGAACATCTAAAAAGTTCATGCTTTATCACCTGTAAGTAAATATCTAAAACGTTCAAAAAAGCTCGTATCATATTTTCCAGCATTAAAATCTTTGTTATGCATCAGTACATATAAATATTCAATATTTGTATCAATACCTTCAATTGCAAATTCTCTTAATGCAATTTGCATTTTTTTAATCGCTTCTTCTCTTGTTTTGCCGTGGACGATGAGTTTGGCAATCATAGAATCAAAGTACGGTGGTATTTGATATCCAGCATACAAGTGTGTATCGACACGAATTCCTAGTCCACCAGGTAAACTGATATTTTTAATTAAACCAGGTGATGGTCTAAAATCTAGTTTTGGATTTTCTGCAAGAATTCTACATTCAATGGCGTGTCCGTTAACTTTTAGATCTGTCTGTTTGAATGATAATGGTTTACCCATCGCAACGAGTAGCTGTTCTTTTACTAAGTCTACTCCAGTAATCATTTCAGTGACAGGATGTTCTACTTGTATACGAGTATTCATCTCGATGAAATAAAAGTTTTCTTTATCATCTACTAAAAACTCAAGTGTACCTGCATTCACATAGTCAATATTCTTCGCAAGTTTTATCGCAGCAGCATTCAGTTTTTTTCTTGTGAGTTCAGAAATAATTGGAGAAGTCGCCTCTTCCACCATCTTTTGATGACGTCTTTGAAGTGAACAATCACGTTCAAATAATGACACGACATGACCATGTGTATCTGCAATCACTTGTATTTCGATGTGTCTTGGTGACGCAATATATCTTTCCATATATAAACGGCTATCACCAAATGACGCTGACGCCTCTAATTGAACTTTTTCAAATGCATTTTTAACATCAGTGTCATTGTGACAAATACGCATCCCACGGCCACCGCCACCAGATACTGCTTTAATAATGATAGGAAATCCGATTTTATTCGCCCATTCGATCGCTTGATCAACGTTTTCGATATCACCATCACTACCTTCAATGATTGGCACACCTGCTTGTTTTGCCATCTTTCTTGCATTCGCTTTATCACCCATCGCAGTGATTGTTTCTGATTTTGGCCCAACAAATTGAATGGCACAATCTTCTACCATCGATGCAAAATCAGCATTTTCCGATAAAAAGCCATAGCCTGGATGAATATAATCACATCCACTTGCGATGGCAGCACTTAGTACATTATTTTTATTGAGGTATGATTCTGTTGAAGTATTACCGCCAATACATATGGCTTGGTTTGCCATTTTGACATGCATTGCATCCGCATCTGATTTGGCATATACAGCAACCGTTTCCAAACCCAATTCGTGGCATGCACGTATGATTCTTACCGCGATTTCACCACGATTTGCGATTAAAACTTTTCCCATGTTTAATTACTCCAAATCAAATAAGGCATCATCGATACCTACAACTTGACCATTCATCACATGATTTTTGACGATTGTTCCATCTTTTGGAGCAGTAATTTCATTCATAATTTTCATGGCTTCGATCAAACATAGTACATCGCCTTTTTTCACTTTAGATCCTACTTCTACATAAGGTTTTGATTTTGGGGAACTTGCAGCATAAAATGTACCTACCAAAGGTGAAACAATGGTGTTTTCTGATGATAAAGTAGGATTAAGGTCTTGCTGAGGTTGATTGTAAACTGGAGCAGATTGTGTCACAACCGGTGATGGTTGAGAGTGTGTTTGTTGTTTAGATAATTTAATGGTTGTATCTTCAAACGTAAGTTCTAATTCTGTTAAATTGGAATTTTCAAAATCTTTGATCATTTTTTGTATTTCAGAGAGTTTCATAATAGCCTCTATTCTTAACTTTTTATATTAAATGTTTGATATTCAAAATTTATCAAACATATTTTAACATGATTACGTATAATGTCAACTTAAAATCGTTTTCATAAAGAGATATCTTTGAGGATCTGGTAAATGCTTAAATTCAAATAAGCCTACATATAGATATTGATATTTTCTAAGTAAATTTAGCATTTTAAAATTATCAGCGTGTGTGTCAATATATATTCGTGATAATTTCAAAATTTTTGCTTGTTTTTCAAAATATTCAAACCATATTTTTGTAATGTTCTGACCGAGTACTTCATTGGATACAGCAATTCTATGAATGGTCATTGAGGAGATTGACTTATCAACGAGTGTTTCATATGCCGATTCAAATTCTAAACAAAGCGATGCCATTGAGACAACTTGGTGGTCTTTTTCAATCACATAAGCATATGTTTTTTCAATATCATATAAAAATGTTTTTTTAGAAGGTTCTTCACCTTGCCATTGATTGACACCATCATGCTTAAGTCTTAAAGAAGCTTCTTGACGTATTTTCATGATGACATCGATATCATCTGTTCTTGCAAGTCTAATTGTGAATAAGGACACGTAAAGGGAGTGCATCACTTTCTAAAACATGTATCGGTAACGCAGTAAATCGATATCTTCCAGGAGGTACTTCTTTTAAACGTAACCCTTCAATAATGTAAACATCTTGACGCATCAATGTTACATGCGTTTGATGCATTGGATCATTTCTTTCAATCCCAAGACCATCGATACCAACAGCAAGTAAATCAAGTGTGCTCAACTTTTCTGCGAGTTCGAGTGAGACATAAACAAAGTCATTTAAAAACATGTCATGAAGGGAGTTTTTTGTTTTAAAAAAAACAGTATCTCCTTTTTGAAAAGAGATACCTTCGATATCTTTAAGTGTCAAACGATCCTCTACGTGTAAGCAGTCAATAACAACTACAGGTTGATTAAAAAAAGTTGTCGAATCAAACCCTGTACTCGTTTTACCAGAGCTATCCATATGTTTAGGGAAGTCCATGTGTGTTCCAGTATGCATCGGTAAAAAGACATTCGTTTCTGATATATCATGCGGTGAATGTTGTATTTGATATGTGAAAATTGGTTTTTTATCTTGTTTGTTTTTATATACTTGCATATCCGGATGAATCGGCATCGTGACATCATAGATCATAAGAGCGTTTCACCTGTTTGATTTTTAATGTAGTTTTTTAAATCTTCATAATCTGAATATTTGTATCGCTTTTTTTCTTGTTTTAATACAGAATCAATAATTTGCCAAGATGCTTGAATTTCATCCCATCTTGTAAATAATGTTCGATGATGCTCCATCATGTCAAGTAATAATTTTTCGTAAGCTTCGGGTAAATTTCCAACCCCTTGATTAGTAACATCATATCCAAGTTTTACTTGTTGGACCGCTTCACGCAATCCAGGCACTTTTGCATTCAAAGTAAGTTGAAAGCCATCTTCAGGGGCGATATTGATACGTAGCCGATTCGTTGATAATGGTAAATGCCATTTTCTTTGTTCTGAAGTTTCTTCAAATTCCACCTCAATAAAAGCATTTTTCTCGTCTAACTTTTTACCAGTGATCATATAAATAGGAACACCTTTAAAACGTGGTGTGTTGATGAATCCTTTTAAAAATACAAATGTTTCAGTATCAGAATCTTCTGGTACATTTTCTTCATCTAAATAGCCTTTATATTGACCTAAAATGGTTTCAGAATCATCGATTGAAAGAGCTTGAAGTGCAGCTACTTTTTCATTTTTCACATCGTCAGAATAATAAGATACTGGAATATCCATAGTTAATAAAGACACAACTTGTAGCACGTGTGATTGCATCATATCACGAAGTGCACCCACTTTATCATAATATCCAGCACGGCCTAAGATACCATCTTTTTCTTTGACATATACTGACATTTTTTTAATACTTCTGTTATGCCATGAGTCTTCTATAATTCGATTCGCAAAGCGTAACATCATAATATTTTGAATCATTTCTTTTCCTAAATAATGATCAATTCGAAACATTTGACGCTCACTGAAATGTTTTGATAATAACGCATTAATTTTTTCAGCACTTAATAAGTCTTCACCGAAAGGTTTTTCAAATGCGACAACATCACTAACATCATCTTTTTTAACTAAATGGGCATGATTAAGTCCATCCGTAATGACATCAAATAATTCTGGTCCAACTGCCATATAATATAATCTTTTTGTAGATCCATTCAAATAAGCTCTTTGGGCATCTTTTAAATTTAAATAGTCCAATGGATCAGAAATATCCATTTCTAAATAATGCAAGCGACCTTTTAATACATCTATTTCTAGAGGTTGATCTGTTTTTTTATTCATAAAATTTAAATACTCGGCATCATCAAAAGCACGTCTGCCAACAGCAATGACATGAATATCATATGACTTTTTAATCAATTCTGTGATTGCTGGTAATAATTTACGTGCTGTTAAATCGCCAGTTGATCCAAATATTGTAAATAAATAGACTTGTTTCATAAAGTTCTCCCTAGTACAAACAATTATACCATATTAGCCCTTTACAGGTAGTTTGAATTGTGTGGATTCTTGTTTTTTTCTTCTAAAAACAATCACGCCTATCACACCTGTAATGATCATTGTTGCACCTAAAATGTGATACCAAAATAATACTTCATTAAGAAAAATGACGCCAGCAAGAATTGAGGTAATGGTTGCAACATTTGCAAATATAGAAGAGATATGAGCAGGTAAATGCTTTAGATTATAATTCACTAAGAAAAAACCTATGATAGATGCAACCACACCTAAATACAATACTGAAAGCACAAAGGATAACGATTGAAATGGCATGAAAAAAGTAGACAATTCTTGATTCAACACTAATATTGTTGTGTACCAACTCATAAAAACAATTGCCCCACTAAACATCATCAGAGATGTAATTTGAACCGGAGATACTTTTGTAGATAATTTTCTAGAAAACATATTAAAACTTGCAGCTGCAAATGCCGAAATAAACATTAATATGGCACCTAACAACGAAAATTCTGCCACATTTCTGACATTCATTAATTGTATAAATATTACACCACTAACGGATAAAACAATACTTAAACTTTGTTTTAAAGAGGGTTTCTCATGACTAAATAAAAATGATAAGACAGCAACGATAACAGGAATTAATGCAATCATCATCCCTGCTTCAGAAGATTGAGAATAATTAATGCCAAATGCTTCACTAGAAAATCCTAAGATAGGTTGAAAAAATACGAGTGGTGCGATGAGCACAATGTGTTTTTTTGTCAGTTGAATACGAATGATTTTTAATCCATGAAGTATGATTAAAACCATACTTGCAATGGTAAATCTAAAAGCAATTAAACCGATAGGATGTATACTATTGAGTCCAATTTTTGTAAACATAAATGTGAGTCCAAATATTGTTGCATATGTAAACCCAATAAAAATGTGTTTAGTCATAAATTTACCTCACACTATTGTAGCATAAAAAAAGAATGTCATAGACATTCTTTAACTTGCAACAACTGTCACATAACGTATGACTTCATATACTTCTTCTAAGTACATAACACGATAAGTGATTTCATAGGTACCAGCACGCAATCGATTTAAATTAGATACGACTTCAATATCTACTTCATGTGATGTTTGAACGCCTGCATCAATCCATTGATCACCGATTTGAATTGTATCCACCCCTGGATTTAATATCATTGTAAAATTATCATAGGGAATAACCATTACATATCGGGTAATACGATAGATGGTTTCTTTATATTCATATTCATAAACAATCGAATGTTTTCCAATTGTGTCTGTATCTATTTCATTGTAAGTGATCATTTCATATGTTGTATTACCAATTCGAATCGTCGCACCTGGATCTTCATAAGAAGTTCCCACATAGACTGTATCTAAACCTTCTTCTAGATACATATATGGCGTAATTTGGTTATAAATAACAAGTCCCGACAAAATAATTATCATAAGTATATAAGGAATGATTTTCATAAAAATTCCTCCTTATTTTTAAACATAATTGCAACATTTTCTTTATATTCACGAGACACAACAAAAATGACCAATGTTCTTACATAAACGCTTCCTGAAATTGTCACTGAATAGGTGATTTCATAATCACCTACAACAAGATGATTCAATGATTTCATGTCAATGACACATGGATATTTTTCATTATTGAATTTCACATCACACTCAGGTGCAATAAATCTTTCACCTACACGTATCGTTGTTAAAGAAGCTGCAATATTTATATTGACTTGGTTATTTTCAATCACATGAATGTAACGTGTGACAACTCTCTGATTATTATAGGCATCTTTAACATCATATGTGATTAAATAGACACCAGGTGCTTCAGTATTGACTGTACTAAGACTTTCAACAGTGACGGAACTTAAATCACTGTATTCAATCCCTTGATCTACATAATTATCACCAACATAAATCGTATCAACAGATGCATTGAGGGTTACTTCTGGAGCAGTTCTATCTTCAATAGAGACTTCAAATGTCTGTGAAGCTTCAAAACCAAAAAGGTCTCTTACTGTGATAATAACTTCATATACACCCACTGTTTGATAATCAATTGCTTCTTCAACGATGACATCATAATCTTCCCCATTTGTATTGACATTAAATAGTAATGTATCGAAATCGATAGGATCAGATCCAAGTTCGTGGGTAAAATCAAATATTGTACTAAAAGATATTTGAACTGGTTCTAAAATAACGACTTCTCTTGTTAATGTATATATTAATATTCCGTTTTCGTATATATCAAACGTAATAATATATGTATCTGGAGTTAATACATCAATATCTTCAGTCACAACTACATCATACAAATCAATGTTTTGAGATAAAATATCTAAACCTAAATCTATGTAATCTTCTCCATAAGGCACTTCGATACGACTAGAACCTTTTAAAGAAACCGCTTCTTCAACAGATACAGCAGATCTTGTTTGTATTTCAATTTCTGCATAGACCCCGTAGTATTCATCTAAATATTCATCGGATTGAAACCAAATCCACAATCCTTGATCTTCAGAAGAAAAATCTAGTGTGACATCTTGTAGTGAAGTACCTGTATAAGCATTTTCAATGGAATCATTAAATATATATAAATAATCATAATCAAGTTCTAATTCAAACTGATCATTAAATGAAATTTCTAACACACTCAAATCATCTATCGGTGGAATATACCAAAAGATATCTTCTAAATTACCGTATGGAAAGTGCGATGTTTCAATCACATCGACAAATTCAAATTCAAATGTCATTGTTGTTTGAAACACACCCTCCAAATAAATCCCTAAATGCACTACAGATTGTGTTGCATCAAAAGGAATGGATACGTCATACATTGTTGATGATGTATCTACTTCATTGTCTAAATAACTAAAGTAAATCTCATAGTCCTCATTAAACGAAAGTGTGGCTTCATAATCTAATAAAGGATGATCAATAAAACGCATATCATTGTTAAACTCTATATCATCAATCAATAATTTAACATCTAAAACTGTATCCATCGTAATATCAAATGAGATCGTACCATTGGATTCAACAACATTCGTAATCATGATATCCATGAATGTCCCATCACTATGAAATAAGATAAATGAAGTTGTAGTACCAGCCTCTTTAAATAAATTTAAATCGGAAATGGCAGCTTGATCTAAATTGCCGTAAAATTCATAATTCTCATCATTTGGAAATGTGATAGGTTCTGTGATATCACCAATGTTTGGTCTAAATACAAACACTTCATTGATCCCTTCACCATTGGATGTATTTGCATACCCAAGTTCATTTCCTTCATAATCTTTATCGACACGATAAATAATCAATCCTGAATCTGGTAAGGTGGACTCATATTTACCATCTTGATAACGATATTCTAAATATACATATTCATTAGAATATCCTGTATCAATTCGAAGCAAGTTTTCTTCACTTTCTGATAAAGGATTCAAAGAATAAGATCCTGAAGCAGTGATTGTTGTGACATTATCTATCCAACCACCATACGTCTCTTTCATGTACCCTAACATATGGACTGGAGTATTCACATTGTTATCCATAAGCGACCAGGGACCTGCATTGTCTAAATTAAAAAAATCATAGTAATGATATAAATCGGGTGCTCCTAATAAATGAAAGGTTTCGTGAGCAAGGACACCCACACTTGCTTTCATATCATAGTTTCTAGAGTCACCTAACAAATTAAAAGTGTACGTATAAGCTTTTACACCATTAATTTCCGGTGCATCTTGATCGTTATAAACATCATAAAGTTCCCATTTGTGTGGCCATAATAAAGAGCCCCATCCGTTATCTTCACCACTTACCATGAAGGTAATCGAATCGATTTCACCATCATTATTAACATCTAAATCGATGGCTGGATCAATGAGTCCTAAAGCGTCTATTTCATTGATGGCACGTTTTAATAAGTTATGCTCTCTTTCTGCTTGACTACTATTAGAATCATCAACACCATCAGGATTTGATGTTGATCTAGGTTCATAATAACTTCTGTCATAGATATCTGTATAATAATAAATTTCACCTTCTGATAATACAATTTCTGACACGATATCAAGTTTACCGTAGGATGCCTCTAAATAATAATCTCTAAGGGAAATTTGATTGACACCATTAAACATATTTTCATAATATCCTAAATCATAAGGAGCTTCATAGTTTTGTTCATCATTAAAACGAATAAAAATGACAACATTATAAAAAGATGCAAACCCTTCGAGTGTTGCATTCATATCTTCATGAATTTCTGGTGGCGTTACATTTGAATTCGCATCAACATCTTGAAATGTATGAAATTGAAAGATTGTTAGGAATGTCATTCCTAAAATAAAGATGATTCTTTTCATTAACTAAATTATATCATAATGATGATATTGAATTTTAGGTTTAATAAAAAAAGGGATAAATCCCTTAATTTATAATATACTCAATTCAATGTGATCAAAAGAATATGCATTTAAATCAATATCTTCATCATAATTTACATTGTCATAATCAAATCCGTGAATATGATAAAACTCATCAATAAAATCTTTTGTCCCTTGGAGTTCTAATAAGTGATCTTTAGATTGTTCAAGTTTTAATAATGTTTCTTTTTGAACATCTTCTTGCATTTCATAATGATCGATACGAATTCTATGAAGCGCATCCACACGTCTTAATTCTCCATAAACCATATCTTTGAATAACCTATGCTTATGTTGTAGTGTTGTTTCATGAACACCTTTTTCTTTCATAACATCAAATAAACATGCGATATATGATGTAATACCTGGGATAAATACTGAAGCTTTCGTGACAACAGCTTTTGATGATGAAATGAGAGACTCACCTTGGTATTTATCTTTTAACCATGAATGCATACGCAATGATGTTGCTTCTAAATCATCTTTGGCTTTACCAATCGTTCCTGCACGATAAATTTTATCCATAGAACCACTACCTACATAAGTATAACTGATTGTTTTAATCCCTTGATTTAATACATCTGCTTGATCAAGGTGATGAAGCCAAGATTCCCAGTCAGAACCACCCATGACATAGACAGTATTTTTAATATCTTCTTCTGTTGCAGCATCCATATGAAGCGATTTTAATGTTTTTGTTGCGATATCAATAGTATCACCATCTAATGGTTCTCCAATTGGTTTTAGAGCTGACCGTATTAAATCACCCGTTTCAGGGTTTGGTCGAGCACCAGCTGCAAGCGAATAAATGACTAAATCTACTTTACCAAATTCACGTTTAATTACATTTATGACTTCTTGTTTTGTCTTATCACTAAACGCGTCTGCAACGATATCAATATGAGTTGTTCCTAATTTTTTTGCTTCTTCTAAAAAATAGACATTGTTCCAAAATCCAGCGGTCCCTGTGCGTTTATCAGATGGTGCTGATTCAAATGATACATTGATTGTATTTGCATTGGTTGCAACAGATAAAGCCACTCTAGAAGCTAATCCATATCCTGATGAACCCCCAATAATCAAAATATTTTTAGGACCGTTAAATTTTTCTAATGAAGTGGCTTCATTAAAAAGTGTTTGAATGTATGTTTGAATGCCTTTTGGATGTGCATTTAAAAATACATTAGATCGTATCGATGGACGAATAATCATATTTTTTTCTCCTTTTTAAATTGTTCATAAAATGTATGAATCTTTTGAGCAATATGATGAATCGATTGATGATGATTATCTATCGTTAGATGAATCATTTCTAATTTTGATGGATGAAAGACTTCATCATCACTCATTAATCTTTTTTTAATATGTGCTTGCGTATCTCCTCTAGCAAGCATACGAGATTGTCTAATTTCTTTAGAACTCTGGATGTAAACAATACAAACATCATTTGGATACATTTTTAACACTGCATTACATCCATTAGGATCTAAAATAACTACTTTATTCGTATCCACTTCTGATTTTTGAAGACCATATAGCGCATGTTGATACTCTGAAGTTTCTACGAAAGCATCTTGTTCAATCAAATCGTGAAACGTCTCTTTTGAAATGAAATGATAATGACTATGATTTTGTTCATATGCCCTCATGTCACGTGTTGTTGTCGTCACACTTTTGACATAGTGATAGGTGTTTACTAAATGATTTGCAATTTCAGTTTTACCACTTGCACTCGCACCGACAATTACTAACATATTTCTCCTTCAAATCTTAATCATTATACATGGAAACATTTTTTTTTACAATCAATTATCTTGATTTTATATACCCCATGGGGTATACTTGAATTGAAGGTAGGTTTGTATGTTATGTGATACACAACTTAAAAATAGAATTAAACGCACAAAAGGTCAAATGCAAGGCGTTTTAGACATGATGGAAAACGATCATGCATGCATGGATATTGTTGTGCAACTTAAAGCAATTCGTTCAAGTATTGATAAAGCAATTGGCATTTTAACAACTGAAAACTTAAAACAAGCGATAACAGATACCAATAACATATCTTCTAAAGAAGTTGAAGATGCTATCAATATTATTATAAAGGGGATATAATATGTTTTCATTTGATGTTACACAAAAAACTAAACAAGATGTGTTTTATCATGATGCACATTTTGATGCCCTCATTGTTGGTGGTGGTCCTGCTGGACTTAATGCAGCATTATATCTCATTAGAAAAGGCAAACATGTTGGAGTGATCACGAAAGAAATAGGTGGACAATTACACAACACCTCTGAAGTTGACAATTATTTAGGTTTCAAGCACATTTTAGGAAAAGACTTATCTGATCAATTTTTAACACATGCCAATCATTTAGATATTCCTATTTTGCATGATGTATCCGTTGAAAACATAGAAAAAATCCATCAAACATTTAAACTTAAGGTTTCTAATGGTATCATATTACATAGTAAAACACTGCTTTATGCAACTGGAGGATCTCCAAGAAAACTGGATGTTAAAGGAGAAATGACATTTGCAAATAAAGGTGTATCTTACTGTACAACATGTGATGCCCCATTTTTCAAAGACAAACATGTGATTGTAGCAGGTGGTGGTAATAGTGCGGCTGAAGCAGTAATTGATTTAGTACCTTGGGCTTCTAAAATCACAGTCGTACATAGAAGTCAATGGCGTGCGGATGCTGTCTTATTAAAAAAATTAGAAGACATTCCTAATTTAAATATTCATCTAGAAACTCAAATTTTAGAAGTTTTAGGTGATACATCCATGAATGGTCTGAAAGTTCTAAATAAATCGAATAATGAGACTTTCGAGATTGACGCACAAGGGTTATTTATAGAAATTGGAACCATTCCCAATGTCTCACTTATTAAAGATTTAGTGACTTTAAACGATCGAGATGAAGTGATTGTGAACGATATGCAAGAAACAAGTTGTGAGGGATTATACGCTGCCGGCGATGTTACCAATCAACCTTTTAAACAAATTATTATCGCAACTGCTGAAGGTGCCAAAGCAGCACTTGCGATGAATCAATATTTAAACAAATAAAAAGGAGAAAACAATGGCAAATTTATTAAATGATCAAGTGAAAGATCAAATCAAATCACACTTAAAACAAATGGTGAATCCTGTTACCATGGTTTTATTTAAACAAGAAAACAGTGATGTATGTATGTATTGTGATGAAACAGAATCGTTACTCAAAGAAGTTGCTGAACTCAATGACAAACTTTCTGTTGAAATCAAAGACTTAGAGAAAGATGCCGATCTAGCATTACAATATGGCGTAACACTTACACCAAGTTTTGTAATGTTAAATCATGAAGGTAATTATACTGGTGTGATGTTTAATGGTATCCCTGCTGGACATGAAATCAATTCATTTTTATCAGGTATTTTAGGAATGTCAGGTACTGATGCAGGTTTTGATGAAGCAACACTCGAACGTATTAAAAACATCCAAAAACCTGTCGATATCAAAGTGTTTGTCACATTATCATGTCCACATTGCCCAGGTGCAGTTGCGAAAGCACATCAATTAGCAATGCTGAATGAAAACATTACAGGCGTGATGATTGAAGCAAATACATTCCAAGAATTATCCAATAAATATCAAGTATCAGGTGTCCCTAAGATCGTCATCAATGATTCAGCAGAGTTATTAGGGGATCAACCTATGGAAGCATTTTTAAATAGCATCGAAAGTTTATAAAAAAAAGCCATCAGGCTTTTTTTTATTGATCCGCAACATATTCCATGACTTTTATGAGTTGTTTTAAAAATGATTCATGTGTGTTGTATGTTTCTTGGTTATATTTTTTCATTATAGGAATGAGAGTGTTAGACCCAATTAAAACCATCAGTTTTTGATGATTATTAATGAGTGAGACATCTTTAAACCCCATAGATATGATGTGATTTCTGATTGTTTTTAATCGCGCATCAAAGGTCCCATTTACAAGTAAACCATCTATCTTTTGATAATTTTTAAATTCGTTGAATTGTGCACTAAGTTTTGAATACCACTTATCTTCTCTTACATAAAGCAAGCCCTCAATATCAATATTGGTTTCAACTGCAAAACCTCTAAAATAGGTCGTTGTGGATGAATTTTGTCCA
>JALQTF010000022.1 GCA_023264085.1 Acholeplasmataceae bacterium | reverse complement strand
AGATAATGAAGCAGTGATTAATCCTACAACAGGCGCTGTTACAGTACCAACTGACGGTCAAGTTACTGTAGAACTTACTGCAACTGTCTCGTTAGGATCTGCAACCGCAGTTGTGAAAACATTTACTGTTAAAGTGGGTATTTCACCAGTTGTTTCTATTTCTGAAGCTTTATTAATTGCCTCTGGAGAAATCGCCGTTGTTCAAGGTTATGTGACATTGAATGTTGATGGTAATAACTTCTTATTACAAGATGAAACCGGCGCTTTAGATTTATATTTAGGTAGTGGAGACAGTGAAGAAAAAACAGCGATTTTAGCAGCATTGGCAAGTGGAGATCTTGTTGAAGTTGTTGGTACACGCGGTGCATACAATGGATTACAGCAACTTTCTAGTTTAACAAGTGTGACTGTAGTGCCTGAGCCTGAAATTGAATTCCCTGTGATCGTTGATGTCACAGCGCTATCTCAACTTGAAGGTTTAGTTGCACAACTTGTAAGATTTAGAAACTTAGAAGTTGTAAGTATAGCATACGATTCATATGGAAACTTAGACATTACTGCTACGATGGGAAGCGAAACAGTTGTTGTTCGTTGGGACTCAAGAACTGGAGATCCAGTTGGATTACCAACAGAGCTTGAAGCTGGTGACATGATTAACGTTGTTGCAGGTGTTTACTGGTCAAATAATGCAAGACTAAGAATTGATTCAGCTGATGATGTTTCAGTGCCTCCGATGACCATTGCAAATGCATTACTTGAAGCGGCAGATACTGTCGTTACAGTTGAAGGGTATATTACAATGAATGTCGACGGCAATAACTTCTTTATCCAAGATAGTACTGGCGCACTTGATATTTATGCAGGCGGTGGTGCTAGCGAAGTCAAAGATGCATTATTACGTGCTTACAACGGACGTTATGCAGTGCAAATTACTGCAAAACGTGGTGCATACAATGGATTAGAACAATTATCTACAATCACAGAAATTAAGTTATTAGATAGCATTGGAACAGCGTTCCCAATGCCTGCAGTTGTAACAAGTGTTGCAGATTTATCTGATTATATTGCACAACAAATTCGTTTAGAAGGACTTGTTTATGTAAGCCAAGCAACAGATAGTTATGGAAATGTTGATTTTGAATTTACTTTAGGTACCGAAACAGTTGACATTCGTTGGGACTCAAGAACTGGAGATCCTGTAGGATTCCCACTAACATTAGAAGCTGGCGATGTGGTTGATGCTGTTGTTGGTGTATATTGGTCAAACGGTGCAAGATTAAGAGTGGATGCAGAAGGAGATTTTACAGTTCCTCTAATGACTATTTCAGCAGCACTTTCTGAGGCCGCAGATACAATTGTTACAGTAAGAGGTTTTGTCACAATGAATGTAGACGGCAACAATTTCTTGCTACAAGATGATACAGGCGCAGTAGATATTTATTTAGGTAGTGGAGCTAGTGCAGAAAAAGATGCAATTTTAGCTGCTTATTTGGGTGGATATGCAATCGAAATTCAAGCAAAACGTGGTGCATATAACGGATTAGAACAAGTTTCAAACGTAGCATTTGTTAATATCATATCAGTACCAGGATTTAACTTCCCAACACCGGTGGATGTAACAGCTATGGATGTGACAGACTTAAGTGCGTATACAGCACAATTAGTTGAATTTAAAGGATTAGAAGTTGTAAGTATTGCTTATGACAACTACGGTAACTTAGATATTGAAGTAACCAATGGAACTGCAACATTCTTTATTCGTTGGGATTCAAGAACAGGAGATCCTGTAGGATTACCTACTGAACTTGTAGCAGGAGACATTATTAATGTGGTTGCAGGTGCATACTGGTCTAACTCTTTAAGATTACGTATTGCAAGTGCAGACGCTGTTGAAAAAGTTGTCATCTCTAATTCAACACCTGACCTTTTCATTTCTGAATATGTTGAGGGTTCATCAAATAATAAAGCAATTGAATTATACAATCCAACAGATGCTGCTTTAGACCTCACTGGATATATGGTCCACATATATTCAAACGGTTCCCCAACGGCTTCAAAATCTTTTGATTTAACAGGTATAACTTTAGGTGCCGGAGAAACTTTTGTCATTGTTACTGATACGTTTGAAGGTACCGGAACATATGATGAAGTACAAGCTTATGCAGATGGAGACGCTGTTGTATTCTTTAATGGCGACGATGCATTGGCAATAACCAAAAATGGCGAAATCATTGATGTATTTGGTATAATCGGAGAAGATCCAGGTTCTAACTGGTCAGTTGGAGATGGTTTTACAAATGAATATACACTTGTTAGAAAACCAGGAGTTACATCCGGTTCAACAGTTTGGGATCCAACAGAATGGATTGTATATCCACAAAATACTTTTGACAACCTAGGTTCACACACTGTATAAGAAGATAAATTACTAAAAAAGGATAGAGTCACTCTATCCTTTTTTTATTTGTAAAATAGGCTAAAAAAACGTATAATGAATGTACACAAAAACGAGGAATAAAGATGGGTAAAATCTTTGGAATTACATCATATATATTATTTATTGGACTTATTACGTTTATTGTCTCGGGGTATGCAAGAGCGAACCAAACTGTGACGTTTTTAGATGATTTAAAAGAAGTTATTTATGAGGATTCAAAAGCCTTGGTATCTGCAACACTCATTGCAAATACACAAGGAGAATATCACATTTACATTCAAGATCTTCCGTTGATAGAGGATTCGGTTAATACCGAGAACGTGAGTTATCAATTAGACATATATTCTGTTTTACTATACAAAAACAGTACTGATTACAAGTACGAACTTATTATTATCATCACAGATTATGAGAATACAGATGAAAATGCATTTATTGCAGAAGACGCACTTACATTAAACATTGATATTACATTTGAATCAGCACCTGAAGGTTTTACACAAAGTGTTTTTAATGAATCACTAATTCAATTGTATGACGATAGTATGCATATGTATGCACTTGATCAACAATATGTTATTGATGATCAAGTGAGGATACAACGTATCGATATTTCTTATCCAACAAGTATAGAAGATGTTGTGACAACGTCCTTGATAAATGAAGACGTTTATCTAGATAAAAACCTAGAGATTCCTACAAACAATGTTGCTGACTTGTCTTCTTTAGATGTTGAAGCATTGCAACTGATTGACATATCAAATAGAGCATTGCTATATACGAATAATACAATCAAAGATGCATTTTCTAATTATAACTATATGACATATCTTTATATAGGGATTGAAATCATAGTCGTATTACCAATCACATATCTCGTGTTTTTTCACAAAAATATTCAACGCATACGTAAAGTCAAAAAGGAGCAGTCATGAAAAAAGTCATTACAATGTTTATCATATTAACAAGTCTTATCACAATTCAAGCATGTCAGTCAGAAACACCTAACTTAGTGATTTCTAAAGTATTTGACGCCACAGCATCTACCAATAATGCGATCGAGTTATATAACCCAACAAATGAAACAATTTCTCTTGATAAAACGGAAATTAGAATTTATAATAATGGATCAACAACCGATGGTGGTGACCACGCAATATCATTAAAAGGATCAATAGAGCCTTTAAATTATTATGTAATTTCAGGAAAAAACGCAACAAATCAAACATTAATAGAACGGACTAATTACACGTTTGATAGCAATCTTCCATTTAATGGAAACGATGTAATCGAACTATTTTATAACAATCAAAAAGTGGATCAATTTGGATTATTAGGGTATGATATCAATTTCTCTGTAGATTTGACCATGATACGCCTAGGATATAAAGAAGACTATATTGCCTCATTAGAATACGATCAATATAACTATATTGCCTATTTGCCGGATATGTTTAACTATCTTAAAAACGATGATCATGAAATTAAAACTTTAGAACAATTATATCAAGGGCCACAATTAGAACAAAGATATTTAGATATGCCATACGTTGATCCCGATAATAATGAATTAGGATACGGTGGTGCAGTCATTGTGAATAATACGGGGGTTGCAGACGGTGATACAGCGTATTTTCAAGCCATGAACGGTTATCCAGGCGGGTCAATGAGATATTTTTATCTTAATACACCTGAAGTTGACGGTGCGAATGTTTCAGCAGAACCGTGGGGATATGTTGCAAGTAAATACAACAAAGAGTATTTACTCAACGATCCAACATCTAAAACTATTCGGGTTCAGTCGATTCCTGGTAACAGTCTTCAAGAAGGCTATGGAAGAAACCTAGGTCTTGTTTGGGTCAACGGCGCATTGTCACAATTTTGGATTGTTGCAGAAGGACTATCAGAAGATGTAGGTTCTCAATATCAAAGTTATGATTATTTACTTACATATAAAAATGTTCCCTATTTAACTTTCTTAAGATTTGCTCAGTATCGAGCTGAACTTAATGGATGGGGAACAAAAGGATATCCAACGAACCCTGATGGTGAAAAATCTCCTGATTGGAACTATGATACGAGAAAAAACACAACGCAAAATCCAGTTTGGACACCACATCTTCAATTACCTTGGATATAAAAAGCGAGGCGACTCGCTTTTTATTATCAAATATGTTATTCTATTATAATCTTTTTATTAGAGGTATCTATGCTTAAAGAAATCATTGAACTCATCGCGTCTTTTCAAACCATTATTATTCATAGACATTCAAGACCCGATCTGGATGCAATCGGCAGTCAAGTGGGATTAAAAAAATTATTAGAACATCATTATCCACATAAAACAATTTATGCGGTTGGTGATTTAAATACCATGAGTTTCCATGCAACAATGGATGAAATTGACGATGCGTGTTATTATGATGCACTTGTCATTATCACAGACGTTGCTGTGGCACATATGGTAAGCGATGACAGGTATACACTAGCGAAAGCACGTATTATTCTCGACCACCATGATAACAACACAACAATAGAAAATGTGACCCATTACTATAAAGACACAAGTTTTAATTCTGCATGTGAAATGATTGTTGATTTAGCAATGCGTTTTAATCTTGATATACCTAAAGAAGCAGCAACATATTTATACGGAGGCATGGTGACAGATTCTGGAAGATTTTTATATTTAAAAGAACCCGAAAGAACATTTTTACTTGCAAGCTATGTATCTAAATTTCATCCAGACATTAAAAGCTTATATGATTACTTATATACCGAACCCCTTGCAAGAAAACAAATAAAAAACCAATTTTCTTCATTTGAACTTACAAAAGAACATGTTGCCTATCGCATTAATTCTCAAACACTCATACAATCGACAGGCGAAGACTTCCAATCGATTAGTAGAGGGATGGTCAATTTAATGGCAGGTATTCAAGAAGTGAAGATATGGGGTAGTTTTTCTGAAGATGCAAACGGCAAATATATTGCAGAATTAAGGTCAAGAGACATTCCGATTGTGGATGTTGCTAAGAAGTATGGTGGAGGCGGACATCTTCATGCATGTGGCGCAACACTTGAAACATTAGAAGATGTACATCAATTATTAGAAGACTTAAATGAAAAGGTAAGAAACAATGACAAACATATTAACTGAAATTAAAAAGTATGACACCATCATTATTCATGGTCACAAAAGACCTGATGGAGATTGTTATGGCGGACAATACGGCTTAAAAGGAATCTTAAAAGCAGCATTTCCAAACAAAAATATTTATGTTGTAGGTGAAGAAAGTGACTACGTTAAATATGTAGGATCACCTGACACTATTAATGATAATGTTTATCTAGATGCGTTATCGATTGTTGTGGATACGGCCACTAAAGACCGAATTAGCGATCCAAGATATATTAAAGGTAAAAAAGTCATAAAAATTGATCATCATATTGATGTCGATGCATATGGTGATATGAACTGGGTCGATACGAGCTATCCAGCAGTGTCTGAAATGATCACCGATTTTGCTTTACAACACGATTTAACGATTCCATTATCATCTGCAATAGCACTCTATACCGGACTTATTACAGACACTGGAAGATTTCGTTATAGAGGGGTTTCCAATCGAACACATGTGATGGCCGGTGCTTTGATCAATGCAGGCGTAGATGTTGAGTTCATAGATTCTAAACTTACACAAGAGTCTCTCAAAATGTTTGCACTTAAAGGTTATGTATATTCAAATTTTGTCACAGTTGAAGGCGGATTTATTTATTTAAAAATGCCTAGAGACGTTATCAATCAGTATGGTGTAACAGATGAAGAAGCAGCGTCTGTTGTAAATTTAATTGGTGGTTTAGAAGGCTATCCAGTATGGGCACTCATGATTGAATATGAAAATGAAATTAGAATTAGATTACGGTCATCTGGTCCAGTGATTAACACACTTGCTGAGAAATATGAAGGCGGTGGTCATGCAAAAGCATCAGGTGCTAGACTTCCTTCCTGGAATCACTTGGATCAATTCATTGGCGATGTTATTCAACACATAAAAGAGTCAAAGGAGTAAACATATGAATTATATATTAGATTTAAATATAACGTTAGAACAATTGTTCTTTGTGGTTCTTTTACCACTTATTTTAACATCATTAGTTGCCTATTTTATTGGCTTTGAAAGACAAAAAATAGGAAAAGCTGCTGGAATTTCATCTCACATGCTTGTTGCATTTGCAAGTGCTGCAATTGCGATTATGCAAAGACTACTTTATGAATATGAAATCCAAATCTTAGGAATGCAGGAAGTTCAAACGCAACGTATCATCGCACAAGTATTAACTGGAATTGGTTTTATTGGTGCGGGAGTCATTTTAAAAGAAAAAGGTTCTATAAAGGGAATTACCACCGCAACAACAATCTGGTCCTCGGCCATCATTGGTTTAATATTTGGTAGTGGCTTTTTAGTACTTGGATCCGTTGTTGGATTGTTTATCGTCATTTTTATTTTTTCTAGAGATTTAGTAAGAGGATTTAATCCATTTAAAAAAGAACACATTCATGAGGATTTAGAAGATCATCTATGATACAAAAACCCATCGCAGCGATTGCGACACCTTATGGCAAAGGCGCGATTTCAATCATTAGAATTAGTGGTGAAAACGCCATTTCTATCGTTGGTCACCTTTTTCCTAAAATTTCATTGACTAAAATTAAAAAAAACACAATGAAACATACTCAACTCATTGAAAATAATCAACTAATTGACGATGTTATGGTTGTGACTTACCATGCCCCAAAGTCATATACCGGAGAAGACATGGTTGAAATTTTTTCTCACGGTGGGATTCGAATTACCCAAAATGTTCTACAAACAATTTTAAGATGTGGCATTGATCTTGCTAAACCTGGAGAATTTACTGAACGCGCTTATTTAAATAAAAAAATAGACTTGATACAAGCAGAATCTGTGATGGATATTATTGAAGCTGAAAATGATCTTCAAATTCAAATTGCACAAGCAGGTCTTCAATCGAAAATTTCAAAAACAATACAAGAATATAAACAAACGATCATGAGCTGGATTACCCATATTGAGGTAAATATTGACTATCCTGAATATGAATCAGAAAATCAAGTGACTCAATCGTTTTTAAAACCTAAAATACAAGCATTTTTAGAAGAAGTAAAAAACGCAATTGTTGCTTCAAAAAGAAACAACATCATTAGCCACGGTATAAAAACAGCAATCATTGGAAAACCCAATGTTGGTAAAAGTAGTTTATTAAATGCACTTATTAAAGAAGATAAAGCGATTGTGACAGATATTCCCGGAACAACTCGAGATATTGTCGAAGGATATGTTCATGTAAATGGCATCAAATTACATTTGATTGATACTGCAGGTATAAGAGATAGCGAGGATACAATTGAGCGCATCGGTATTGATAAATCAAAAAAGATGATGGATCAAGCAGAACTTGTGATATTTGTTCTTGATCAAACAACACCGTTAGATCAAGACGAAACAACATTGTTACAATCTTTAAATAATAAACCCTACATTCTCGTAGGTAACAAAGAAGATTTAGGTAAAAATCAAACAGGATTAGATGTCATTTCCATTTCAGCAAAAAATAGCACACATTTAGATGAACTAGAATCTAAAATAAACGAACTATTTGATATCTCAAGCATACAAACCACAGACTTTAATTATTTATCAAACGAAAGACAAATCTCATTATTGGAAAAAAGTTATGAACATCTAGAAAAAGCATTGCAATCAACAATAACAGAAACACCAATTGATATGATTCAATTAGATTTAAGGGATGCTTGGGAAGCTCTCTCAGAAATCACGGGGGATACGTATCATGAATCACTTGTGGATGATATGTTTAGACGCTTTTGTCTCGGTAAATAATCAATAAAATCATGTTATAATACATAAAGGAGGAGCACATGGCATATATCGCATTATATCGGGCTTATCGACCAAAAACATTTGACGATGTCATTGGTCAAGAAGCAGTCATTCAAACATTATCGAATGCCTTAAAATTTAATCAAACGTCTCATGCGTATTTGTTTAGTGGACCTCGAGGCACAGGAAAAACATCCATTGCGAAAATATTTGCAAAAGCAATTAATTGTTTTCAAGAAGATCAAGAAACATATGAACATTGTGAGGTTATGCATCAATTAAAATCCTCAGATATGTCTGATATCATTGAATTAGATGCTGCCTCAAATAACGGTGTTGACGAAATTCGCGACATCAGAGATAAAGTAAAATTCATGCCAAGTTTAGGCAAGTATAAAGTATATATTATTGACGAAGTTCATATGCTTACAACAGGTGCCTTTAATGCATTACTGAAAACACTTGAAGAACCGCCGCAACATGTTATTTTTATTCTTGCAACAACAGAAATTCACAAAATACCTCAAACGATATTGTCGCGTTGTCAAAGATTCGATTTTACGCTTGTTGCAAAAGATAAAATCGTATCAAAAATAAAAAACATTTGTGAAAAAGAAAAGATTAACATCACTCCCGAAGCAATTTCATCTATCGCTTCTTTAGGTGGGGGATCTGTACGCGATTCAATATCTTTATTAGATCAAGTACGTGCATATGCCTCTGATGAAATTAATGAAAATATCGTTTATCAAGTCACAGGTGCAGTTTCAAACAAAGATATTGAGAATCTTTTAACGTCGATTGTCAATAAAGAAACATCTATCGCTTTAGATATCATTAAGGCACAATTGAATCAAGGTAAAGAAGTAACCCGCATTCTTGCAGATCTAACTGAAGCACTATCTCAAATATTAAAAGAGAAAGCAACCAATCAAAAAGGAATCTATCAAGATATTGCAGAATATATACCATATGAAAAACTGTATCACTTTTTAGACGTGATTAATGATTTGTCATACGATATTAAATATACAACACAAAAAGAAACCTATCTTGAACTTGCCATCGTTAAAATGATCGAACACCAAGTCATTAGATCCGTAGATGTTCAATCTGAGATTCAATTATTAAGACATGAAATCGAGCAATTAAAGCAATCAAAACACGTTGTGATTGAGACTAAATCTGAAACATTGGATTCAAATGCTCATAAGATTCAACCACCACAAAAAGACAGAGAATCGTTTGTTACAACATCAGATATTGAGCACATTTTAAATGCAAGTGACAAAAATAAAAAAGAATTATTGTTATCTGCATGGCATAAACTAGAGCATTATGATGAACCAGGTAAAGAGTTTTCAGCACACCTTCTTTTTGAAGGATCTCTAGAAGCTGTTACTGAAACTCACATGTTATTGGTATATGATGATGTAAATACTGCCTTAAAAATGTATGAAGAAGATATCAAAAAAGATGTATTAGATATTTTAAATGCAAAATCTAAAGTTATCGAAGACTACTATGTAATTTTAAAAAACGATTGGCTTGCGATAAAGGCTGAATATGTCACATTGTGGAAACAGGGGCATAAAACTCCAAAATTGACGTCTCGTGACTTACAATTATATAAGACAAACAAACCTATTAAAACAGATGAAGCTTACGATCTTGCCAAAGAGTATTTTGGAGATAAAGCTGTTAAGAAAGGAAATTAATATGAATCCAAATATGCTTAATAAACTTAAAAAAATGCAAAAGCAAATGTTAGAGGCACAAGAAAAGTTAGAATCAAAAGAATTTTACGGAAAAGCGAGTGGCGTAACAGTTATCGTACAAGGCACTAAGCAACTTCTTGATGTAGAAATTAATCCAGATTTATTATCAGAAGTTGAATTACTTCAAGATGCCATTGTTATGGCCACAAATGATGCTTTAAAACAAATTGAAAAAGAAACTGAAGAAACCATGGGACAATTTACCGGTGGCATGGGTGGATTTGGATTTTAATGTATCCCAAAAGTTTAGAAAAACTCATTGAAGATTTTCAAAAGTTACCAGGAATTGGTGAAAAAACAGCCGAAAGACTCGCGCTTCACTTAATTACTGCTCAACCAAAAGAAGATGTATTATCTTTTTCAAAAGATCTAGAAGAAGCTTATACAAGCATTAAAACGTGCCAGATTTGTCATATGATTACCGATGATACATCATGTTTTGTGTGTAAAGATACAAATAGAGAGCCTATCGTAATGGTGGTTGCAGAAGCAAAAGATGTGATCGTATTGGAAAAAATGCAAACCTATCGCGGATATTATCACGTATTAGGAAACGTGATTGATTTTTCACGGGGCATTACAAATGAAGACTTAAATATAGAGTCACTTCACCAACGATTATCACAATTTGAAGAAATGATTATTGCAACAAATAGTACGGTTGAAGGCGAACTTACAGCGAGATACCTACATTCACTTTTTAATGAGACCATTAAAATTACAAGACTTGCCTACGGTTTACCGGTAGGTACAGATTTTAAATATGCGGATAGCCAAACACTTGCAAAAGCAGTAGAAAATAGGAAAGGTTTTTAATAGGGAGGTATTATGGAATCAAGTGGTATCTTAAATGTCATCAATAATATTTTTGGAGACATCAATGGCTTTCTTCAAAATTTAATTGGCTTTGACGGTTTAATTCTTGATTTTTACGACCAAGTGATTCGACCATTGCCGGAACTTATTAAAATTCCAGGAGCGATATTATTGCTTGTGATTATTGTTTTAGGTACGATTCAATTTGTCAAGAAAATGCTTAAGCTTTTTATTGTGATTGCAGTGATTTTAGTCATTGTACTTGCGATGTCAGCATAAACACTTGCAAATGCACATACTTTACTGTACAATAGGTACGTTTTTAGGAGGCGTCAATGAACAAAACCAATAGCTCATTATCTATGCTAGAGCTTGCAGAACTCTATATTAGAGAAAGAAACGAAGACACACCACTTCAAGACATTATTCAATATATTTTTGAAGTAAAAGGCTTTGATTCAAATGATTTTCAAAAGCTAAATGCTTTTTATTTAGACTTAACACATAGCGCAAAGTTTGTATTTTGTGGCGATAACCAATGGAATTTAAAAGAAAACAATTTAGACTTATGGGACAAAGAAAGTTTTGCCTATGTTGGTGATGCAGAAACAAACGAAGAAGAAATAGAAGAAGAAATAGAATTCACTGATTTCAATATCGATGATATTACATTACCTTCTGAAGAAGAAGATGAAGAAGAAGCACTTTTAGAAGAAGATGACGATGACGAAGACGACGACATTGAAATTGTTGAAGACGAAGAAGAAATTGAAGCAATCAAAGAAGAAAAAGAATACATCGATGTAGAAATTTCTATGAAATCAACAGATGAAGACGATGGAGACGATGTTGATCTTGATTTTGATGATGATTTTGATGATGACGATTACAATGAAATCATGGATGATTATGAAGATATGTATGATGAAGATTAAAAGTCTCTAAGAGACTTTTTTCTTGTATTAAAACGGATGAAAAAATGTATAATAAAAATGAAAAGATAAAAGGAGATGTAAAAAATGGCATTAGTTTCAGCACGTGATATGCTTTTAAAAGCTCACAAAGAAGGGTACGGTATTGCCCAAATTAATATTAATAACTTAGAATGGATTAAAGCAACGCTTGAAGAAGTAGAAGCGTTACAATCACCTGTGATTTTAGGTGTTTCTGAAGGTGCAGCTAAATATATGGGTGGGTATAAAAACGTGATGGGTATGGTAAAAGAAGTCCATGACTTTCTTGGTGTAACGGTGCCAGTTGCAGTGCATTTAGATCACGGTTCTTATGATGGTGCAAAAAAAGCATTAGATGCAGGATTTACATCCATTATGTTTGATGGATCTCATTATCCATTTGATGAAAACTTAGCAAAAACAAAAGAAGTTGTTGCGATGTGTCACGCGAAAGGTGTCTCCGTAGAAGCTGAAGTAGGTTCTATTGGTGGTGAAGAAGACGGTGTCATTGGTGGTGGTGAAATTGCTGATCCAGAAGAGTGCCGTCAAATTGCTGCCACTGGTGTGGATATGTTTGCAGCAGGGATTGGTAATATTCACGGTATGTATCCAGCATCATGGACAGGACTAAATTTTGATGTCTTAAAAGAAGTTCAAGATGTCACCGGTGGTGTGCCACTTGTATTACACGGTGGTTCTGGTATTCCTGACGACATGGTTAAAAAAGCAATCTCACTTGGAGTATCAAAAATTAACGTTAACACAGAATGCCAACTTGCATTTGCTAAAGCAACACGCGAATATATTGAGCAAGGACTTGACCAACAAGGAAAAGGATTTGATCCAAGAAAACTATTAAAACCAGGGACAGAAGCAATTAAAGAAGTCATAAAAACAAAACTCACGTTATTTGGTTCAGTCAATAAAGCATAACTCGAGGTTACAATGAACGAAGAACACGTATATCACGAATATGCGAGTTGGAAACTAGATAAAAACGATTTTCTTCAAACACTCATCCACCAAGAGTCTTCTTTAATGTTGCGTTTTAAACATGTCTTTCATGTGGTTGAGCACTTATACACAAAAATGGTTGATTCACTCTCTTATACAGAAGATGAGCTAAACATTTTTCAAACAGGGTTTTATTATTTGGCAGATCAAATCGATGAAATAGAAACAATATTAAAAAAATACTATCAAGAAGATGTGTATTTATTAGAGAAAAACGCTAAAGAAGTGAACTTGTTATTATCTACCATAGAATTTCAACAAGAAATATTAGGGTTGGAAGAATTTGAACAAGAAGATTTAGATCAATTAATGGATTTTGAAAAACAACTTATTGAAAAAATATCGAATCAAGAGCCAATTCCGGTTCAAATGTTTAAGGATTTGGATGAGTTAACATATACCATGTTTAAAAGGCTAAAAGTAGATTTTTATCCGATTGATGATATTTATTTAGAAATTGCAGACGAACTCGGAATTATAGAATAAAGAATATAAAAGCCACTCTTATGAGTGGCTTTATTTTTATTCTTTAGATTTTAAATGAGGAAATAAAATAACATCACGAATATTAGGAGTATTCGTTAATAACATAATAAGTCTATCAATACCAATGCCTAATCCTCCCGCAGGTGGCATACCATATTCCAATGCCTCTAAGAAGTCGTGATCAACATCATTGGCTTCATCGTTTCCGAGCGCTTTTTGAGCTTGCTGTGCATCAAAGCGTTCTTTTTGATCGATTGGATCGTTCAACTCAGAAAATGCATTTGCAAATTCGCTTTTTACGATAAATAATTCAAAACGTTCTGTAAATCTAGGATCATCAACGTTTTTCTTAGCAAGGGGGCTGATTTCTATCGGATGGCCATATACAAATGTGGGTTGAATCAGTGTTTCTTCGACAAAGTGTTCAAAAAAAGCTTCGACTATATGACCATATTCAAAATGTTTCTCAACATGGATATGGTGCTTTTTAGCAAGTGATTTCGCTTCATCTAAAGAAGTAATATCAAAAAAGTTGATGCCTGTTTTTTCATGGATAGCATCTACCATATGGATGCGTTTAAAAGGTTTTTTGAAGGATATGGTTTCTTCTTGATATAGGACTTCAGGTGTTCCTAATACATCTGATGCAACTTGATGAAAGACGTCTTCAACCAAATCCATCATACCTTCCATATCTGAATAAGCAAGATACGCTTCGATGGTTGTAAATTCTGGATTATGTTTTGCATCCATACCTTCATTTCTGAAAAGTCTACCAATTTCATAAACGGCTTCTAAACCACCAACAAGCAATTTTTTTAACGGAAGTTCTGTTGCAATTCTTAAGTTGAAATCCATATCTAATGCATTATGGTGTGTTCTAAAGGGTCTTGCTGATGCGCCACCCAGTGTTTTTTGAAGGACAGGTGTTTCGACTTCGATAAAACCCTTGTTATCAAAAAAAGATTGAATTGAGCGTATTATTTTTGGTCTCAAAATTGCTACACGTAAAGCATCATCGTTAGTAAGTAGATCTAAATAACGTTTACGTCGTGCAATTTCTTTATCTTGAAGTCCGTGAAACTTATCTGGTAAAGGGCGTAAGGCTTTTGTTAAATGGGTATAATTTGTTACATGAATAGTTAGTTCATTTGTTCTCGTTCTAAACAAGAAACCCTTAACACCAACAATATCTCCCAAATCGCTATTTGAAACCACGTCATATTGATTCTCACCAAGATCATCTAAACGTACATAAATTTGTATCGTTCCACTTCGATCTTTAAGATGCATAAAACCAGCTTTACCTTGTCCCCGTTTTAACATGATACGACCGGCAACAGAAACTTCAATCTTTTGAGACTCTAAATCCTCTTTAGTTAATTCATCGTATGCATTTTTGATGTCTTGAGATTGATGTGTACGTACATATTTTGAACCAAAAGGATCAATGCCTTTTTCTTTTAAATATTTAAGTTTTTCTTTTCTAATTCTTGTTTGTTCTAAGTCTTCCATGACTACTCCTTCATTGATAACAAATGGCCAAAAATGGCCAAAAGTGTTATGCTTGAATCACATCATACATCAATTGGTCTTTGATCATTTGAAGCGATGTTACTTTAACAATAATTGTTTTTGCAGCATAATGAATGGCAATGGTATCACCAATTTTTAATTGATAGCCAGGCTTTGCTGGTTTCCCATTCACATCTATTTTAGACTTTTCAGCAACATCTTTCGCAACTGTTCGTCTTTTCATTAGGCGTGATACTTTTAAATATTTATCAAGCCTCATCTTTAGTTTCTTCTACAGTTTTAGAAGTGTCTTTTTCTTGTTTTTCCCACCAAGATAGCTTTCCTGTCTCAACAATTTCATCAATATCTGCTTTCGTTAATGTTTCAATATTAAGTAGATATTCAGCAATAGTATCTAATAGTGTTATATTCTCAGTTAATATTTTTCTAGCCGTTTCATAACATTCAGTAATGATATCTCTCACTTCTTTGTCAATTTCGTGTGCAACTTGGTCAGAGAAGTTTTTTTCTTTGTAATAATCTCTACCTAAAAAGACACTACCACCTTGATTTTCATATTGAATAGGTCCTAGTGGACTCATACCATATTCCGTGACCATTGCACGTGCAATTTTTGTTGCCATTTGAAAATCATTATAAGCACCTGTTGTTACAGTATCAAACTTAATTTCTTCAGCAACACGTCCACCCAAATAACTTGTGATCATCGCTAGAAGTGATTGTTTTGTTTCTAAGAATGTTTCTTCAGCTGGCGTCATTAAGTTGTATCCACCTGCACGCCCTCTTGGAATAATGGTGACTTTTTGAACAACGTTTGCATGAGGCACTTTAATACCGATGACGGCATGACCAGCTTCATGAAATGCAACAGTTTTCTTTTCAGTGGGTGTAAATTTACGAGATTTTTTCGCAGGACCCATACGAACTCGATCCATTGCTTCATCTAAATCTTTTTCAATGACCATAGTACGATTTTCTCTCGCAGCAAGTAAAGCAGATTCATTAAGCAAATTTTCTATATCCGCACCACTAAATCCTGGAATTCTTAATGCCAATCCTTTAAAATCTATGTTTGGATCAATTTTCTTGTTTCGTGCATGAACTCGTAATATTGCTTCACGACCTTTAACATCTGGCAAATCGATTGTAATTTGGCGATCGAAACGACCAGGACGTAATAATGCTGGGTCTAACACGTCAGGTCTGTTTGTTGCAGCCATAATAATAATACCTAAGTTACCAGTAAATCCATCCATTTCAACAAGAAGTTGGTTTAACGTTTGTTCACGTTCGTCATGACCGCCACCTAAACCAGCACCACGTTGACGACCGACTGCATCAATTTCATCAATAAAGATGATGCAAGGTGAATTTTCTTTAGCAACTTTAAACAAATCACGGACACGAGAAGCACCCACACCAACAAACATCTCGACAAAATCAGACCCTGAAATTGAGAAAAAAGGGACGTTGGCTTCACCTGCCACAGCTTTTGCAAGTAATGTTTTACCAGTACCTGGTGCACCTACAAGTAAGACACCTTTAGGGATTCTTGCACCCATATCGGCATACTTTTTAGGTGTTTTAAGGAAATCGATAATTTCTTCTAATTCTTCTTTTTCCTCATCGACACCTGCAACATCTTTAAAAGTGACTGTTTTTTCTCGATTTAATTTTGCACGATTTTTAGAGAAGTCAAACGCACGGTTATTTTGGTTATTTGCATTTCTAAAAATAATAAATAATACAATCAAAAATAAACCTATTGGTAAAATATTAATGAGTACTGTCCAAAAAGTAACACCCGATAAAGGAACGATTTCAGTAGTTCCACCAGATAATTCAACTTGAGAAGCAATTGCATCGGCCTCATCAATGCGCATAATACCAGTAAATTGACGTATATCTCCATAATTAGAAGCACTTGCGGATTTGATAACACCGGAAACATTCACCAAATCAAAGTTATCGCCTCCAACAAGAGAATATGAAAAATACTCAATGTCTTGTTGATTTGCAGCTTCAGTGATTTCTAATGTAGAGAGTGTTTGTGTTGGCTCTTCTAGAGCGCTTCTTAAAAATAGAAAAACCCCCAGTACAATAATCAGGGTAAATATAATGACTAAATAATCAGGTTTTTTCTTTAATGGTGTGTTTGGTTTTTTTGTCATTTAATTAAGACTCCTTATTTGTATAAACAGATTTTTTTAATATACCTACATAAGGTAAGTTTCGATATAATTCGTTGTAGTCCAATCCATAGCCAACAACAAATTTATTAGGAATGGTTGTTCCTATATAATCAGGTGTGTAAGGTTTTAATCTTCCTCCTGGTTTATCTAAGAGTGTTACAACCTTAACAGATAATGCACCACGGTTTTTAAATAACTCTAACATCGTTGTGATCGTGTTTGCGGTATCTACAATATCTTCAACGATGATAACATCTCGATCTTTAAAAGAGATGTCTGAATCTTTTTTTATTTTGACATCACCTGTAGACGCAATACCACCATGATAGCTACTGACGGATAAATATTCCATGTCAACATATAGATCAATATGTTTTACAAGATCAGACATAAAAGGGATACACCCTTTTAAAAGACCAATAAGCAATGGTTTTTTATTTTTATAGTCCGATGTAATTTGATCACCAAGAGATTTACAAATTGCTTCAATATCTTCTTTTGAAACTAGAATTTCTTCAATATCGTGTGTCATCATGTGTTTCTATGGCCAAAAACAATGTATGGCCATCTCCTAACGTTTTATTTAAATAAACATCTTCAACAAAAAGTATCGTTTGTTGTTGATCTTCTACAACAAGCAACGTATCTCTTAAGTGTTTCGGATATTTGATATCAATCAAATGATCTTTGAGTTTTTTATGACCATAATGAAATGATAGGATATCCCCGGCTTTTCGATACCGTACATTAAGCGGGAAAATCAATTTATTATAACATATTTCGGTGATTGCTTGGATGTTGTTTGGTTTATTATCGAAAAATATGGAAACGTGTTTATTGTCATATAAAAGATTTTCTTCAAGCAACCCCTGATTAACTTTATCTTGCGAAGCAAATGGTTGAATTGATACGTTATCATATGCAAAAACAACATGATGATTTTTTTCTAATAAAATTGAGAAATTAGGTTTCTTGTTGTGAATACCTTTGATCACATCATCGATGTAAGTCGTTTTTGGTGTCATGTGATGCATCAACAACCACTCATAAATAATTTCTCTTAATAGTGTTTGTTGATACTGAGCAAGTGCTTTTTTAGAGAGTGTGTGTTTGACATATGCGGATGCTTCTTTTTTGATGCTTGGATAAATATCACGCACTCTATTTAGATAAGCAATTATTTTTTCTTTGATCTTTGGATCTGCTTGAATTAATTTAGGTAATAATGTATTTCTTGTGTAGTTCCTTGTGTAAATATCTTTTTGATTAGAGCTGTCTTCTAAATAAGTGATATGATTTTTGTGAGCGTAATTATATAGATATTTTTTTTCAACAGAAAGTAGAGGCTTATAAAAAATAATACCTTCAATGATATTTTTTTCTTTAAGACCAAGGTGTAGTCTATTCATACCGTGTTGCTTTATTTGCATAATGAGTGACTCTATGTGATCATCGAGATGGTGTGCTGTAAGCACATAGGAAATATGATGATTTTTAGCAATTTGGATTAATTTATTTTGTCTTTGATGATGGGCTTCTGATTGAAAATTTCCACTTGCAACAATAATATCCTCTTTAAAAAAAGCTAGACCTTCATTTAAACAAAAAGAAGACACAAGTTGTTCGTCTTTTATGGAGTCTTTTCTAACGTGGTGATTAAAATGAACAACAATTGGTTTTAATTCTTTGAGAGCGTGTAACAGCACCATAGAATCAACCCCACCACTCACAGAAACTAAAAAAGGTGTTTGATTTATTTCTTCGCGTAATTGAGACAATAAAGTTTCTAAATGCATAGCTATATTATATCATGAGATTAGATTGAAATAGCGCTATGTTATAATACCAAAGGAGGCAACTATATGCGCATTATTTTAGCAAGTCAATCTCCCAGGAGAAAGTCAATTCTTGAAGATGCTGGCATCACTTTTGAAACTATTCCGAGCTTATTTGATGAATCGCGCATTCATCCAACAACAAAAGAATCCTATGTTATGGAATTATCTTTAGAAAAAGCAAAAGAAGTGTTTCTTAAACATCAAGATGCAGTTGTTATTGGAGCGGATACCATCGTTTATTTTAAAAACAATAAAGAACACTATTTAGGAAAACCGAAAAACGAAGATGATGCAAAACGCATGTTAAAGATGTTATCAGGAAACACACATCAAGTTTTAACGGGTGTCACAATTTTATCAAATACGATTCAAGAAAGTTTTTATACAGAAGCAAATGTAACTTTTAAATCACTCACTTCAGAAGATATTATCGCGTATATAAATACAAAAGAACCCTTTGATAAAGCAGGTTCTTATGCCATTCAAGGAGAAGGACACAAACTGATTGATACGTATGATGGTGACTTTTTCACGATCATGGGATTGCCTATTAAAGAAGTATTACAGCGATTAAAAAAAATAAAAACATCCTAGTTTAGGATGTTTTTTTATGTATGATATCTCTAATAGCTGCTTCAGAAATGTGATATTCTTTTTTACAAAAATGGCATGTAATATGAGCACCATGATCTTCATCAGCGAGTGGTGTGAGCGCATCAACAGATAGAGATTGTAAAGAATTTAAAAACCCATCATGTGAACATGTACAATGATAACGGACTGTTTTTTTATCCAAAACAACACCGGTACCGCCTGACAAAAGTTCAAATAAAGTTTCAGGTGTCTCTCCTGAATCATAGAGTGTTGTGATTGGAGGTAAAGTAGCGATCACCTTTTCGATCTTAGAAATAGTGTCTTCTGTCGCACCTGGCATGAGTTGTAAAATGTAGCCGCCACTTGTTTGAATACTTTGATCAGGATTTACCAGTACGCCTAAACCTACGCTTGAGTTTGTCTGCTCAGAGGTTGCAAAGTAATATGTAAAATCATCAGCAATTTCGCCAGTTTGAAGTTCAGAAGAAGATGTGTAATAATCTTTCATTAGTAAATCTTTAGTAACGAATAAGAAACCTTCACCAACTGCTTTTCCAACAGAAAGTTTCCCCTTTTTTGGACCATCATGATAGGTCATATAGACTTCTGGGTTCATAATGTCACCGCGCACATCACCTTGCCCATTAGCTTCTACCGTCATGGATCCTATCGGACCATCACCCTTGATTCTAAGTGTAATGCGTTCCCCATCCTTATACATGAGGCCCATCATTACAGACGCAGTTAAAAAACGGCCGAGTGCAGCACTTGCTGTTGGCCATGTACCATGTAATGTATGTGCTGTCTCAACAAGTATTGTTGTTACAGCTGTGTATATTCTTACCGTTTTGTTATAAGCGTGACCAATTAATACATAATCTTCCATGTTATCACCAGAGGTATTGTAGCATAATTGAATGATAACATATGGTATGATACAATCAAGTCGGTGAAAATATGGGATTTAAAATAGGTAATATTGAAGTCAATAATCAACTTGTACTTGCCCCCATGGCGGGTGTTTCAAATAGCCCATTTAGATTGCTAGCAAGAAATCATGGTGCAGGTATGGTTTATGCAGAAATGATTTCGGATAAAGGACTCATTTTTAAAAATGAAAAAACTATTCAAATGTTATTTATGACAGATGATGAAAAACCAATGATACAACAAATTTTTGGTTCAGATTTAGAAACAATGGTTGAAGCGGCGATGTATGTCGACAAGCATAGCAATTGTGATGCCATTGATATTAACATGGGTTGCCCAGTCCCTAAAGTTGCGATTAAGGCACAAGCTGGAGCAGCCTTGATGAAACATCCAACCCGTATTTATGATATTGTATATGAAATCTCAAGACGTGTTTCTAAACCACTCACTGTCAAAATACGTTCAGGTTGGGATGACGACTCTGTGAATGCTGTTGAAGTAGCAAAAGAAATCGAACGTGCAGGTGCAAGTGCAATTACTGTACATGCAAGAACACGTGCCCAAGGGTATTCTGGTAAAGCCGATTTGGATGTTATTAAAGCTGTAAAAGAGGCTGTTTCAATTCCAGTTATAGGAAATGGTGATGTTGTGGACGGCCCTTCAGCAAAACGAATGTTAGAATACACAGGGTGTGATGCTGTAATGATCGGTAGAGCAGCACTCGGTAATCCTTGGATTTTTAGAGAAATCGATGCCTATTTAAAAGGTGAACCAACAGTTTTACGACCGACTGTTGATGAGATAAAAACACTTATGATTGAACACCTACACGACCTTGTTAAGTTAAAAGGAGAAAAACTGGGAGTATTAGAAATGCGAAGTCATGGTCCTTGGTATTTAAAAGGTATTGAAAATGCAACCTCTCTAAGGAAAGAGTTAGTAAGAGCGACAACGGTCAATGAATTTGAAGATGCTGTCAAAAGATTTTAAAAAAAGATTGTCATAAGACAATCTTTTTATTTTATATATTTTTGATAAGGTTTTAAGTGAGTCGGATCGATAGAAACTTTAATATCAACGCCCATTTCATGGTATTTTTCAGATATAATTTTATACCTTGATTTTAATTTATGATAAACAGACATGTCATCATAGCTAATAGACATGGTAACATTTTCAAACGATTGATAAAGCGTTTCAAAAATAACACTCATGAGTTGAGGAATGCCTGTTAAATTATGAGATGATACCAATAAATAATCAATATCAATGATTGGAAAATCGGATAACATATCGGACTTTGTAACAACATAACGCACGGGAATATGGTCTGCTCCAATTTTTTTAAGTATAGCTGTAGTTGTTTGAATGTGAGAAAGGGAGATATCTTTACCATCAATTAAATGCAGAATTAAGTCTGCCTGTTTTACATCTTCTAAGGTTGTTTCAAAGGAATTGATGAGTTCGGTAGGAAGTTTAGATATAAAACCCACAGTATCGATTAATAAAAAATCACGTTGGTTATCAAAATGAAGTCTTTTTGATTTTGTATCAATGGTTGAAAATAGCATATCTTTTTCAAGGGTTTCATGTTCTTTTAATCCGTATTGTTTCACTAAGGCGTTCATCAAAGAAGATTTTCCTGCATTGGTATATCCAACAAGGGCGACAGTCTTTGTTTGTGTATATTTTCGTTGTTTTCTAGAGGTCTCTTTTTCGGTTTTTATTTTTTTTAATTGTGTTTTAATTGTTGAAATATCTTCTAAGACTTTACGTCTATCAAGTTCTAGTTTTGTTTCACCAGGACCCTTAGCATTATACGAACCACCACCTTGTCTAGATAAAGATGCTCGCATTCCAATGAGTCTAGAGATCATATAGCGTTTTTGAGCCAATGAGACCTCTAATACGGCCTCTTTTGTTTGTGCTCGTTCTGCAAAAATAGACAAAATTAAAAAACTACGGTCAAAAACTTGTACATTTAGATCTGACTCTAAATTACGTAGTTGAGCCGGTGTAAGTTCATCATCAAAAATGACAACATCAATGTCATCTTTTTCAATAAGAAATTTAATTTCTTTAACTTTTCCATCTCCGATGAGTGTTCTTGCCGAGGCGACTTTACCGTGTTGAGAAAGCTTATGTTTTGTTTTTATATGAACAGTTTCAGCAAGTCTTTCTAGTTCATCAAGGGAACGTTGCATATCATGTGTATTGAGTTGAGTAGAAAATGCGACTAAGATGGCATGATCTATTTTTTGTTGTGTTTGAATCATAGATTGATTATAAATGAAAATGGAAAGATTTGCTAAATAATGATGACAAACCTTAAAATAACACACAATTATGCTATAATATAGGTGTTATTTTAAGGAGTATATATGCCTAATATTACACTAAACTTAGTGATTGAATTTTATTTAATATTCATTTTTTCATTATTTATTTTAAGATTTATTACTTCAAGTAAAAGACTTGTTGCAATATCTACAGTATTTGCCTTTATTTATGGGCTTTCAGCACTTGTGTATTGGTTACAATTGCCAATATTAATGCCACTTTTTGATTATCTTATTTATTGGTTACCACTTGTATATATCATCGTCATTGTTCCAGATATGAGACTTGCAATTGATTTGGCGTGGAAAAAACAATCGAAAAAAGATGATTTCGAGATGGGTAGTGACATTACCAAATTAGAAATATTTGATGCCGTACAACATTTATCTACTCAAAAAACTGGTGCGCTCATTACCATTGAAAAACATAACACCTTAGATCAATATAGCGAACGTGCAGTATCACTTCATTCAAAAGTAAGTAAAGAATTGCTTATTAACATATTTACACCACTAACACCATTACACGATGGTGCCGTGATTATTCGTGGAGATGAAATTGTTTGTGCTGGTGCATATTATGTTTTATCTGAAAACGAAAAAGTTGAATCTACTATGGGGTCAAGACACCGTGCTGGACTTGGCATAAGTGAAGTGACAGATAGTTTAACAATCGTTGTTTCTGAAGAAACAGGAAATATTTCAATTGCGATTGAAGGTATTTTAGTGAGACTAAACGAAAAAGAAAAACTCATGGAATACTTAAACACATTTATGAAGTGAGGCAAATATGAAATCGATACTATTAGTTATATTTTTACCTTTTCGTGTATTAGCTGGAAACAGAGTGTCTGGGTTTTTATTCAATACATTTAAAAAATTCAATTGGTTAACGATTGTTTTGGCGTTAATCATTGCTTGCGTTGTTGTTTTAGTATAAGTTGAGGGACACATGATACATCCTATATTTTTACTCGTTTTTTCAATTCTCATGCTTGTTATGGTTATCCTTCAAAGTCTTCAACAAGAAAAAGTATATGTTGTAAGACTTATTTTTGTTTTTGTTTTTGTTTTTGGCAATGCAACGTTGACTTATTTAACTGTAAATAACACAATCGCATTAGAGGCATTATCAGCTGAGTGGCAACAACTTTACTTAGTCTATACGATTCTTGTTTTTGTCTTATTGATGTCGTTTATTTATAGTTTATTTAGAGCATCTACATTAAAATCAAATCATTATTCTATTTTTGTAAAAGCGATGAAAACGTCAAAGTTCAATATGTATTATGTTTTGGATCAAAAAGAAAAAGTAAAAGACATCTCTGTTGGATTCTTACAAGAATTAGGACTTGATAAAGAAGATGTTATTGGTAAGAAATTAAATCAAACACTTGCAAAATCTATTCGTATCCAACAGCTTAATAACGAAGATGCGACGGCAAAAGACATCCAATTATTTTTTAATAAATATAAAAAGACTGTTCAACCAAACCAAACAGACATTTTAGAAATTGTGTTTTTGAATGCACTTGGAGAAAGATCTTTAATACGTTTTATGATTCAACCAGTCTTTGTGTTTGCAAAATTTCGAGGACTTGTTGCGGTTGGTGAGAAAAAAACAGATATTGAACTCATTGCTGTTGAAAAAGAACTTGAACAAAGTAATTTAGAACTTGAAAGCATAAGACATAAATTCATTGCTGTCTTAGAACTATCCAAAGAAGGGTTGTTTTCTATTGACTTAAATAAAAAAGAAATATGGATGAACAATACCGCAAGTCAGTTATTTCAATTTGGATCAGAAAATACACCATATGAAACATTTCTTCATCGAATGGTAAAAGAAGATCAAGAAAAACGAGAACAAATTATTCTAAGATTAAGTGCAGAAGCACCAACATATGAATTTAAATACCGCATTTTAAGGGACAATCAAACGGTATGGCTTGTTGAAAAAGGAAAATATTTGTTTGATAATCACGAAAAAGGGATTATCATGGGTACGATTCAAGCGGTTCAAACCAAACATTTTCAAGCATCAAACATTGAAATATTAGACGCATTAAAAACGTATCACGAGATAGAAATCGACCTTGGTAAAAAATTGAATAACCAACAATTTTTCGATATATTATTTGTGTCCATCCATAATTTAAATGCACTTAATTTAAAGTATGGTAGAGATGTTGGAAATATGTTTTTAAGTGAATATATTAAACAAATGAGAAAAACATTTATTTCTGAATCAGGTGATATATACCGCATGAGTGGAAGTCGTTTCATCATTCTTATTACCGATCCTAGACGCGTAGATTTGCTTGAAAAAGGATTATCATCAGGGACGCATTTTATGGATGTTTCTATGCAATATGGCAACATTAGAGATCAATTGGAAGTGAATGCGGTTATGATGGAAAGCACGTATGTGAAAAACATCCAAGAGACACTAAGACTTTTAGAAGAAAGACTTTTAACATTGCGTGTTGGTATGCAAAAACGCTCAACATTAAGGTTATATGACGAAAACTGAAATTAGAAACATCATGCTTGAAAAAAGAATGACAATGTCTAAAGAAAAGTTAGAGATGTATTCAAAAGAGGCTGTTCAAAAAATTCAAAGACATCCGTTATATTTACAAGCAAACAATGTTGGTGTGTATCATCCGATAAAAAACGAATTAAACATTTTAAGTTTACTAAAAGATAAGAAATCGTTTGCCTTACCCGTAGTACACGGTGATTCCATGCATTATCACCCGTATCAAACAGGTAATGATCTTGTAGAAAGTGAACTCCATATTCAAGAGCCTATAACGAACAAAATTGTTGATGCCACACTTGATTTATTAATTGTACCTGCACTAGCAGTTACTTTAAATGGGGATCGTCTTGGATATGGAAAAGGTTTTTTTGATAAATTTATCGATCTTAATCCAACCATAAAAACATTGGCAGTAGTCACAACATTTCAAGTTTTAAAAGCATTACCACAATCATTACATGATAAAAAGATTGACCAAATCATCATTGTAGGAGACGCACATGATTATTGAAACAGAACACGGTGTATTCACGCTTATTAAAAATCACAAAGATGCATTTGACATCGTAAAGTTTAATGAAAAATACATCGATGAATTATTTGATAAATATACATATATTGTTGGTGATGTATCAGCAACAATTCTTAGAATTAAGGGATTTTTAGAAGAAGATAAAGGCGTTCAGAGTTATAAAAAATTCCAGATTATTTAAATGAAAGTTGTAATATGAATTCAGCCTATTTCATTTTAAAAAGAGGTGAGCATCAAGAAGAAGCATTACTTGAAAAAGAATTAGATCCATCTTATAATGAAGATAAGGAGTAATCTATGGATATTCAAACAATGGAAACCCAAGTAAATACACTTATTACTAAAGTGAGACCATACCTACAAAGAGATGGCGGTGATATCGAAATTATTTCGATAGAAGACGGTATTGTTTATGTTAAAATGCTTGGTGCTTGTGATGGATGTATGGCCATTGATATTACTTTAAAACAAGGCATAGAAACGATGCTGCTGGAAAATGTACCAGGTATTATTGGTGTTGTTATGGTTGAGGAATAAAGGTCAAATATTGTATTTGATCTTTTTTATTTGATATAATATAAGAAATTTAAAACAAGGAGTAGTACATGTCGAAAATTGGACTTATTGTAGATTCAACATTCACCATCGATGAAGCAATGGCAAAAAAACATGATATATCTATTATTCCACTAACTGTTTTTGTTGATGGACAACCGCACTTAGATGGAACGATCACAATTAAACAACTAGAACAAGCATTTTTAGAAGATAAAGATTTTAAAACAAGCCAACCGACACCTGAGAGTTATGTAAAAGCGTATGAAGAAAAACTTGAAAAATATGATGAAATTCTGGTATTAACACTTGCGAAAAATTTAAGTGGGACATACAATTCAGCAACACTTGCAAGAGATACATTGGCTCAACCAGAACGCGTGACCATTGTAGATACAGAATCTACAGGTGCGGGTGGATTATATTTTGTAGAATCCGTACTTGATTTACTTGCAAAAGAACCAACAATGAAAGATTTAGTAGCATTATGTGAAGATATTAAAACAAGAGGCTTCTTCTTTATTACAGTCGATGATCTTAAATATCTCATTAAAGGTGGAAGAATTACAAAAACAAAGGCATTTATTGGGAATTTACTAAAGAAAAAACCAGTATTAAAATTTAAAGACGGTAAATTAGGTTTAGACCAAACCGTACGTAGTTTCATCGGAGTAAAAGAGTATATTTTTGAACAATCCAAACACTTAATTGAATCAACAAAGAAAAAACTTAAAGTATACATCAACTATGTGAACGATATTGAACGTGCACAATCGCTCAAAGAAAAATTATCTGAACTTGGAAAAGATGTTAAAATTCAAATTGTTGGACTTGTGAGTCCGGTTGTATCTGCACACGTTGGACTTGGTGCATTAGGCATCTATTTAGTAACCGAATAATACAATTAAGGATACCTAGCGGTATCCTTTTTTATGATATAATAAAATGAGGTTTTTCTATGGATTCAAATCGTATTATAAAGTGCAAAGTAACAGGTATACAATCCTATGGAGCATTCGTTG
>JALQTF010000016.1 GCA_023264085.1 Acholeplasmataceae bacterium | reverse complement strand
CTATGTATGTATATGGGGCGGCCGATGGGAGTCGAACCCACCAATGTCGGGACCACAACCCGATGCGTTAACCGCTTCGCCACGACCGCCAAATCTTAGCGCAATTTCTATTATACATGATTTTCATGTGATGTAAAGTGATTTTATCTACTTTCTTGTCTTCATTGGTATAATAGATAAGAAAGACAAAATGAGGATGATACAATGTTAAAATGGTTTTTAAGAATATTATATTTTATTGTGATTGCTGTACTTAGTTTGCAAGTATATGGTTATGGATATTTCCAACAATTAGAGGCGTATTATAAAGATAATTTAGAGCCTTATTTAGAGGATGAAGTTACCTATATGGAGGGTATGAATACGTTATTAGGGTTGTCATATTTCTCTGAAGATGCTGATCTGTTTGATGTTTCCATAACAGAAGGTGATATTCAATACCGTTTTTCAATTAGAACGGTTGGTGCCGTCACTGAAGATGTCGGTGTTGATGGTTATGCCATGATGATTAGTGATATTAATATTATTCACGAAGGCAACTCACTAGAAAGACCCATCATAAAAATGACGGTTGAAATGACAGAGGATACATTTCTAGTTGATGGTAATTATACCAATATCAAAACGCTTATTTATGATATTGATAATCCTTTTTCATTTCAAAATATTCCAGTGTTTTTTATGTTTGATTATGATGGTTATAATGTTATTCCAGAATCAGAATCATTTGCGGATATCGCCAGAATCGAAATTCTTTATGGTTGGGTCAATGAAGATGTCTATGAATTTTCACCTGTACCTATCTTTTTAGCAACACAAGTGCCAAATAACGAAGCTGCGTTATATAAAACAACTGACTTTTCTATTTCTAACGACTATAGGCTCATGCAATTATTTGAAAACAATCGTCCAGATGACATCCAAATTGCAACATATAATTTGAATACAACAAGAGATGATATCAATTCTTACAGTTATATCCTTACAAGAATTATTGTGATTTTTCTATTTGCAGTATTTGTTGTCACTTACTTCTTGTTTTTCCATGGATCTGTCATGCGTTATTATAAAAAGAAAAAGGCGATGCGTCTACCTAAAAATGAAATGAATCAATCAATCTTTAAAGATTGATTTTCAATAAGAATATGTTATACTATCTTTTGCGTAGGGGTATGGTGTCAATGGTAGCATAACGGTCTCCAAAACCGTCGGTACGGGTTCGAGTCCTGTTACCCCTGCCATTAAAATAAATATAAAAAAAACGACTCAATTGAGTCGTTTTATTTTTTACCAATATGTTTTTCTAAAAAATTCATCACTGCAGATGGTTGAAAACCACTAATGACTTCACCAGTTGTTGCAATTAACGAGGGAAAAGCCTGAATATTATGGGTATCAAGTAATGTTTGAACCGCATCTTCTTGCTCTCCTTGATCAAAAACTTCAATATCATTGACGTATTTATCGTTCATGGCATGTTTTAAAAACAATTTAAGTGCTTGACAATGCGGACAATTTGGTTTTGTTAACATTTTTATCATGATACTTTCGCTCCTCTTCTTGGTTGATCAAATACAAAATCACTATCTTTAAGTGCTTCTGTTTTCATTTTTTGATAACCCGTACCTTTCATTGAGAAGAAATCATGGGTTTTTGTTTCAGTGTTTAAACCATTGATTACAATGGGGTTCACTTCTTCTTGTGGATATACAGGATCAAATCCTAAATTCATAAGCGCTTTATTTGCATTATATCTCACAAATATTTTCACATCATGAGATAGTTCAATTGGATCATAAATCGTTTCAACGAGTTCAGAAGTTTCCTTGTATAACTTATGAAGTAGATTAAACATCCAACCTTTTAGTTCTTCTTGTTTGTCTGTATCAAATGTTTCAAAAATTTCTTGAGATAATTTGCCTACATACAACCCGTGAATAGATTCGTCACGTAAAATCAAGTTAATGATTTCACCTGCTTGCATGAGTTTCCCTTGACCATAAAAGTAGAGTGGATAATAAAATCCTGAATAAAATAACCATGATTCTAGGAAAACAGAGGCACACATTGCTTTCCATTGCGCTTCTAGAAACTCTTCTTCAGTGAAATCAATTTTTTCAGGTTCATAGTTTCTTACATATGTATATCGATCAAGTACTTCATATGCACCTACAATGAGCGTCATAATATTTTGAAGATTGTCATTTTTATTTCCCCAAGCAAATAATTCTGATATCGTATGACTTGGCAAAAATGTCATAAAAATATTGGAATAGCTTTTAGCATGTACTGCATTTTCCATGGCCGCCATGAAATTGAGCACTGCTTTTCTTTGATGAAACCTGTCATCCAATGAACGTGATACAACCGGCATCCCGATATCACCTTGATACGTATCTAAAAATGTAAGTACAAGTAAGTTTTTTGAATAGGCATCTTTCACATCATCTGGCAAGATGTCCCATACGTTTAAATCTGACTGTAAGCTGACATCTTCTGGACGCCAAAATTGAGACAAGTTTTGTTCATAAAATAATTGTGTGTAATCATCTTCCATCTCATTCCAATTGGCACCATCAAAATCAACCGGTTGTGGAAATTGAGGTTTTAATTTTTCTTCAGCTTTCTTTTTTAAAGGTTGTCTTGCCATAATGTCTCCTTATACAGCGCATGATTCACATTCGCTAATTTTAAGTTTTTGTGTTCTTGTGTAATAAAGTGTTTTGATACCTTGATAGTGAGCATATAAATAATATTTCTGAAGATCACGTGTTGTTTCTTCTGATGTAATCCCTAATTCAAAAGAAATACCTTGATCCACGTGTTTTTGAGCAGTTGCGATGACATCTATAATTTTAAAATTATCCATGCGATACGCTGTTTCATACATGAAGGATGCCACATCAAGTGCAGGCATTGGGAAATATGTTTTTGAATTTCCGTATGTTCTCTCTTCGACCAACTGTTTTACTGGGGTTAGCGATGGGGTTGCACTCATGACATAACCAATTGAGCCATTTGGTGCGATGGCAAGTCTGTGTGAATTATAAAGTCCATATTTCTTTATATTTTCTTTAAGTGCTTTCCAATCTTCATTGGTTGGTAATTGAATACCTTCAAATAGAGCCTTCACTTTATCCGTTTTAGGTAATATTTCCCCGCGACCTTTAAAGTAAGAACCATCTGCATATTTAGATTTCTCAAATTTATAAAATTTTTGACCTGT
This sequence comes from Acholeplasmataceae bacterium, assembly GCA_023264085.1. Classification (GTDB taxonomy): domain Bacteria; phylum Bacillota_I; class Bacilli_A; order Acholeplasmatales; family Acholeplasmataceae; genus UBA8290. The sequence goes on along the minus strand of JALQTF010000016.1, from coordinate 2,028 downwards.
TTCTTTTGCAAGTTCCATAGAATATTCAAGTGAATAATAGTTTACTGCATTAAAGAAAACATCAATCAAATCAATATTTTCTTCAGAACCATAGGCAATGTAGTTTTCTACAATATAACCGTGATGGCCCATAATACCAAATCCAATCGAACGGTTCATTCTGTTTGCTTTGGCTACAGCTGGAACGTAAGCAATATCGGTTTTTAACGAGACTGAGTTCATGATATCCATCGCTGCTCTTACGGTTTCTTTGATGGTTTTGTGTTTCATCATGTTACCCATATGACCTGAAGCTAGATTACAAGAAATATCCATACCAATATCATCTTGATCTTTTTTATCATAATCAGCATAATGAGATGTAATGGTAGGTTGTAAAATTTCTGTACATAAATTTGAAAATTTTACTTTATCTTCAAGAGGATTTTGTTTGTTCACGTTATCTGCAAACATAATATATGGATATCCACTTTCACCTTGAAGAGTTGCGATTTGATCGAGTAGTTTTCTTGGATTAATTTTTCTTTTTCTTACATTTGGATTTTCTGCGAGTTCATCATACCATTGATCCATTTCAATCGCGATATCCGCAAAATCTTTCCCGTACTCTTTAAATACAGTGTGTGGATAAAACACATACATTTCTTTGTTTTCTCTTGCAAGTTCAATCATTTTGTCTGGAATGACAACACCCATGGAAAGTGTTTTGATTCTGATGTCGTCATCTGCATTTAATTTTTTAGTTTGTAAAAAATCTTCGATATCTGGGTGAAATACGTTTAAATAAACTGCTCCTGCACCTGTTCTTTGACCCATTTGATCCGCATATCTAAAGTTGTTGTCAAGCAATTTCATCACACCGACAACACCTTTAGAAACATTAGGAATACCTTTAATTGATTCCCCTTTAGCTCGTAAGTTTGTTAAGTTAATCGCAACCCCACCACCAATTTTTGACAGTTGCATTGAAAATTCAGAAATTCTTGAAATATCATTGAGTGAATCTCCTGCTTCAAGTAAGAAGCATGACACAAATTCACCACGATGTTTTTTTCCAGTATTCAGAAGAGTTGGCGTTGCAGGAGTAAAATCTTGCGCAATCAAAGATCGAATGAGACGTCTTGCTTTATCCATATCACCATTCGCATGATAAAGTGCATTAATAGAGAGTCTATCTTCATATCTTTCTAAAAAGTTATTACCATCTCTAGATTTTAATGCATAATCGTTATAAAACTTAAAAGCGCCCATATAAGTTGGAAATCTAAATTTTGCTTTATATGCAATATCATAGATTTCGGCAATTTGTTCTTTTGTATATAGTTTTAAAAATTCTGCTTCGTAATATTCATTTTCAACGAGGTATTCTAATTTCTCATCGAGTGAGTGAAAAAATTGAGTTTTTTTGTTGATATAATTTAAAAAATAAGACTTCACAGCCTCTTTGTCTTTATTTAAGTCTTTTATATCACCGTTTTCATCAATCACTTGATTGTTGAGTAATATCCATTCTGGGACCATATTTCGATCCATACAAATCACCTCATCTATTGAATTTTGCTTGAATATGTTTACATTATACAAAAAAAGTTTATTTTTTTAGAGAATTATACTTTAAAAAAATGTAAATTTTTTGTGTGAAAAAAGAATCTTTTGTTTTTAGCTTATATTTAACAAACTAAAGGTTGAGTAGTTATAAAATTCCTGTAAATGTTTCAAGGAAGTTTTTCGTTTTTTTTATATCGTTATCGAAACCACCCATCTCAAATTTTATCACCAGTGGAATGCCGAATTCTTTTTCTATGACCTCGCCAGCTTTACCAAAATTGGTCCCCCAATTTTTATTCCCTGAGACTGCTGTACCGATCACTCTTTGGTGAAATTTTTTTAAAAAATCATATGTCGTTTTTGGAACTTCTCCAAAGTTAAAACTTCGTGTCACTAAAAAAACAACAGCCGCAACCGCCGCCAGCGCGCCCCATCCCCGCGCCGCGCCGCCGACTCGCGCTCCTCATCCCCACGCTTGCG
>JALQTF010000078.1 GCA_023264085.1 Acholeplasmataceae bacterium | reverse complement strand
AAGTATTATGGATTTAGCCAAAAAATTGTCTGGTCAAGCTGCTCCTGCTCCAGCAAATTAAAATCATAATCGTATTTTAATATTATAATTATATAATATGAAAAAATGTCCACCAGGAGTTATATGCATTGAAAATTATTCAATGTTTTTTATTGTCGTTTGCGTTTTAATTTTAGGTTATATAATTTATACAAATGTTTTAAAACAAAGTATAGTTGTTAATAATTCACCATCAGAAAAAATTGTTATTAAGGATACCTAGCGGTATCCTTTTTTATGATATAATAAAATGAGGTTTTTCTATGGATTCAAATCGTATTATAAAGTGCAAAGTAACAGGTATACAATCCTATGGAGCATTCGTTGAATGTGGTCAAAAAAAAGGATTGATTCATATTTCTGAGCTCTCAAATTTTTTTGTTGCGAATATTGAAGACGTATTAGCGTTAAACGATGAAATTACGTGTTACATTTTAGAGGAACAAAATAATAAACTTAAACTCAGCCTAAAAAGAATTTATGATATTCCAACAAATGTTGCAAAGCACATAAAAATCATTTCAGGATTTATAAGTTTAGAGAGAGCAATTCCGCATTTCATAGAAAAAGCAATAAAGCATATTAAAGGAGAAAAACATGATTAAATTAAATGATGCTTATGTCACACCATTTTTAAAAGGAAATATCCGTGATTTTCAACCATTTGTTGATAACATACACAACATGATCCACAATAAAACTGGAAAAGGATCTGATTTTTTAGGCTGGGTAGAGCTACCAAACACAATTACAGATCAACTACCTAGTATTCAAAAAGTTGCAAATAGATTAAAACAATACGATGTTTTAGTCGTCATTGGAATCGGTGGTTCTTATTTGGGGACAAAAGCAGGGCTTAACTTTTTAGAAACGCCATTTAAACAAACAAAGCCCGAGATTGTATTTGCAGGACATAATATGTCAAGCACATATATGGTTGAATTATTAAATTACATTAAAAATAAAAATGTTGCAGTGAATGTCATCTCTAAATCTGGAACGACAACAGAACCCGCCATTGCGTTTAGATTAATCATGGACCAATTAAAAGAACGATATTCTAAAGAAGAACTCCAATCTAGAATTGTTGCAACAACCGACCAAGCAAGAGGGGCGTTATATCAACTATCTAAAGCTGAAGGCTATGATCAATTTGTGATTCCTGATGATGTTGGTGGAAGATATAGTGTGTTATCACCAGTGGGCTTATTGCCTTTGGCTGTTGCAGGATATGATGTTGAAAAAATAGTTCAAGGGGCTCAACAAGCGTATCAAGATGCATCTAGTAGTGACCTATCTAAAAATGTGAGCTATCAATATGCTGTGCTCAGATACATGCTTTATCAACAAGGTAAAAAGATTGAGATGCTTGCAAGTTATGAACCCAACATGCAATACGTAAACGAGTGGTGGAAACAACTTTTTGGAGAATCTGAAGGAAAAGAAAATAAAGGATTATTTATTTCTAGCGCGTTGTTTTCAACAGATTTACATTCTCTTGGACAATATATTCAAGAAGGTGAAAGACATATATTTGAAACCATCATCCATATTGATACTCCAACAAAAGATATCGAAATTCAAAAACAAGATAATGATTTAGATGGTTTAAATTATTTAGCAGGAAAAACACTATCATATGTGAATACGAAGGCTGAAGAAGGAACACTCATGGCTCATCAAGAAGGACAAGTGCCTAACATTGTCCTTCATCTAGAAAACGTGAGCGAGGCATCGTTCGGATACATGATGTATTTCTTTGAAATTGCATGCGCAATGTCGGCATATTTAATAGACATTAATCCATTTGATCAACCAGGTGTTGAATCATACAAAAAACATATGTTCCAATTACTCGGCAAGCCAGGATATTAATACATGCTTACAATCACAACGCATAATGAGCAAGAAACAGAAGCTTTAGGGTATCAACTTGCCTCTTTTTTGCGTTATGAAGAAGCACCAGTAATTTTATTAGAAGGTGATCTCGCTGCTGGTAAAACCACGTTGACAAAAGGTATTGGTAAAGCATTAGGAATTACTCGAGTCATTAACAGTCCGAGTTATACCATCATGAAAGTTTATCAATCAAAAACATCAAATCAATACCTTTACCATTTTGATTTATATCGTTTAGAAGAAAATAATCAAGATTACGACCTTGAAGAATACATGTATTCAGAAGGGTTTAAAGTTATCGAATGGCCTAATAAAGTTCCTAATGTTATCCCTGAACATTACCTAAAAGTAAGCATTACATCAATATCTGATCATAAAAGACAAATAAAAATAACGTGTCATGCACCTTATTGTATTCATTTGGAGCATCAATTATGAAAAAACTATACTTTGATACTTCTACGGATGTCATGTACATCGTTTTAGCATTTAACAATAAAATCGTAGAAATTAATAAATATTTAGGTAAAAGAGATCATGCAACATTTTTAGTGCATCGCATAGATCAAATCCTTAAGAAAAACAACGTCACACTCGGTGATATATCAGAAATTATCGTAGGTGAAGGACCTGGTTCATATACGGGTATTCGAGTTTCTGCAACTGTAGCTAAAACATTGTGTTATGCAAAAAACATATCTCTTTATGCAGTCTCTAGTTTGGTTTTTTTAACATCGGGATACAAAGGAAAGATCATAGCACTTCATGACGCAAGAAGATCTCATGTCTTTGCATGTATATATGATCACGATCAAGTTCTTATGAAAAGTCAATATATGAGTATTGACGATGTTAAAAATCAATCGAATTTTGAACATACATTACCAGTTTATGTTCATGAAAATCATGATTCAATTGATATTGAAATTATAGATGCTCATAAATATAAAATAAAAGATTTACATCGTTTTGAACCTAATTATGCAAGAATCACAGAGGCAGAAACTAATGCAAGTTAGAAAAGCAAGTTTAGGAGATATAGAAACAATCGTTTCTATTGAAGAAAGTGCACTTCACACATCATTAGGGGTGCCATTTTTCAAACAAGAGTTTTTAACAAACCCTTTTGCGAATTACTACATTGTCGAAGATCAAGGGGTAAGTATAGGTTATATTGGTATTCGCGTTGTTGATGATCACGGTGAGATACTTAACTTTGCAGTATACAAAGAAAAACAAAGACAAGGATATGGGAAATTTTTATTTGAGTATGTCTTAAAAGAGATGCTCTCCTTAGGTGTTATGAGTATGTCACTAGAAGTGAGAAAATCGAATCAAGGTGCTATTGGGTTTTATCAGCAATATGGATTTGTTGAATCTTATTTAAGACCAAACTATTATCAAAATGAAGACGCTGTTGTTTATATAAAGGAATTTAAAGATGATTATATTAGCCATTGAAAGTAGTTGTGATGAAACGAGTGTTGCAATCTTAAAAAATGAACGCAATGTCTTATCACATGCACTTGTTTCTCAAATTGATATATTCAAATCATTTGGTGGTGTTGTTCCTGAAATGGCATCAAGAAACCATGTTCCAGTAATTACTTTATTGATAGAAAAAGCAATAAAAGATGCAAACATTGAAATCAAAGATATCGATGTTGTCGCAGTTACAGAGGGACCAGGATTAATTGGTTCACTATTAGTTGGGATCAATGCAGCAACTGCATTTGCTTACGCACACAATATACCCATTATTGGAGTAAACCATTTGGCAGGACATATTTATTCCGCTAATATTGTTGCACCTTTTAAATTTCCGCTCATTGCATTGCTTGTTTCTGGAGGTCACACAGAACTTATTTATATGAGAGATCACATGAAATTTGAAATTATCGGAGAAACGCTTGATGATGCAGTTGGCGAAGCTTATGATAAAGTCGCTAAAATGTTAGGTCTTGGATATCCAGGTGGTCCTCTAATTGATCAAAAAGCAATTCTTGGAAAAGACACATATAAATTGCCTAGACCAAAACTCGAAAGCCAAGGGTTGAACTTTAGTTTTTCCGGTCTTAAGAGTTCAGTCGCAAACATTGTAGGCAAAGAAAAAGATAACATTCATATCAACAACATGTGTGCATCATTTCAAGCTGCAGTATTAGATGTTATTGACTTTAAACTATCAAAAGCCTTTAGTCTTTATGATGCTAAACAACTCATTGTTGTAGGTGGTGTTGCAGCGAATAAAGGTTTGAGACAAATGTTGCAAGAAAAATATCATCAAAAAGATATAGTGATACCACCATTAAACATCTGTACAGACAATGCTGTTATGATTGCTGCAGCAGGATATTATCAATGGAAGTATCATAATTTAATTAACACATATATACTCGGTGGTCAGGCAAACTTATCACTATAAAAAGGAGTCGTTATGTTCTTTTTAATGAAAATTTTATTTAAATATATTCTTTTACCAATCTTAATTTCTTTAATCATTCCGGTGATTTTTCTTATTGCAATGTACCAACCGATGGACCCATATTATAAAGATAATGACCAATTAGAAACACTAGTTTTTCAAGAGGTCATATCTGGCGGCTTTGAAATATATGCTCAAGCAAACGAATCAGAGATGCCACTATCTTTTTCAATCAACGAGAATCAAGTCAATCAATATATGTTTGACTTGTTGAAAACAACGAACGCATCATTTGATACGAGTCGCACATATGTGATTGAAGAAACTCAGTTTGGATATGCTGGCAGTTGGTTTTTATTTGATGATGATTCCATCGAACTGGTTTCTAAGCTTGATATTTTTGTGATTCCAAACTTTAACTATCAAACATCTCTTAGAATCTTATTTGATATTGATTTTGATGGTGATATCATGACACTTCAAATCAAAAACATATACATAGGAAACCTTCCTATACTGTGGATGCTTGATGTTGCTGTATTTGGATTAAACCTTGCAGGGATCGATTTAGTAGAAGAAATTTCGAACTTGCTAAATCAGTTTGGAACATACCAACACGAAGAAAAAATACTTTCATTGAGTATTTCTAATGTATTAAGCCAACAAATCAACAATCAAGAGACTTCAGAATTCATCACAGTATTATTAAGCAATCTTCAACAAAATGAATTATTTGAAATCGAATCAGAAGCATCAATGTTGTCTTTTGTTATTCATTTAGAAAAGCTTTCCGATCAAACAGAACCTATGGACATGCTTCAATTCGGTGATATTCAAACTTTTGATCAAGCAACTACACAGCTATTTGAGTCTATTAATTATGTTGAACTATTTCAATCAGTCATTACCCGAGATGAAAATGCATCAACATATGCTATCTCACTTGATGCGAACGATTTAAACCCAATGTTATTTGTTGCAACAAATGATTTGTTTCCAATCTCATTTGACATTAGCGGTTTTCGTGTAGAAATGCAACATCCTTATATCGAGATTGATAACAAATTATTGTTAAATGTACCAGTAAGACTCTTTGATGAAAATAATAATATAGTATTTCAAACCATCATAAAACTAGAAACAGAATTATTGTTTGAAAACAACCAATCCGTGATTTCATTAAATGGATTATCCATTGGAGATAGTGATTTTGATCAAGACTTTGTTCATCAAATACTTACGCTTGCACAACTTCCTATCGAAAATAATACCATTGATATTTCTGACATTATGTCTATTCTCACAAACCAACTACCAATAGAAACAATATCAACTCAAGATGAAAATCTTGTGTTAGAAGTTGAGGCAGCGTTATTAATTCCCATAGAAACACAACTTGATGATATTGAGATGATAATGGATGCTTTATCAGACATTGATGCCTTACCAGATGACATTCAAGCATCATTAGACGATATCGTTGCTGCGATTCAGACAAATGATTCAGCTGCAATAAATGATGCATTTGAAGATTTTTCAGAAATCTATGATGCGTTAGATGATACAATGAGAAGTGAAATAGAAAGTATTATCTTTGAATATATCGAGGACACCACAATCATCGATTCTATATTAAATTAATGACGAAAGTAGAAAACGTATGAGTATACAATCAAACTTTATTAAATCTATCATGGAGACAGATTTAGAAACAAAAAAACACTCAGAAATCATTACGAGATTTCCACCTGAACCCAATGGTTTTTTACATATTGGTCACGCGCGAGCAATTATAACGAATTTTGAACTTGCGAATTCCTTTGGAGGAAAAACCAACCTTAGATTTGACGATACCAATCCTTCAAAAGAAGATGATATATTTGTTCAAAATATCATTTCAGATATTCGTTGGTTAGGATATGAACCTGATGGTATCTATTATGCTTCAGATTATTTTGAAGAAATGTATGAACGCGCGTGCATCCTTATTAAAAAAGGACTTGCGTATGTAGATGAATCAAGTCCAGAAGATATCAAAAATATGCGTGGTTCCACTGGAACAAAAGGGGTAGAATCTCCTTATAGAAACCGATCTATTGATGAAAACATGACGCTTTTTCAAGCGATGAAAGATGGTAAAAAAGAAGAAGGATCATGCGTATTACGAGCAAAAATAGACATGTCAAGTCCAAACATGAACATGCGAGATCCGGTCATTTATCGAATTTCATTTGATCACCACCATCATAGAGGTAATGATTGGGTCATATACCCTATGTATGATTTTGCACATCCAATTGAAGATGCGATTGAAGGCATTACACATTCGCTTTGCAGTTTAGAGTTTGAAGACCACCGACCACTTTATGATTGGGTTGTTCGGGAGACAGAAATGCCAAAAGTTCCAAGACAAATTGAATTTGGAAGACTTACCATTGAAAATACGGTTATGTCAAAAAGATATTTAAGACAATTGGTTGAAGAAAATAAAGTCGTTGGTTGGGATGACCCTAGAATGCCAACATTAAAAGGTTTACGCCGAAGAGGGTATACACCAGAAGCAATTAGAAGATTTATTTTAGAATCGGGACTTTCTAAAATAAATTCTACGATTGATTCATCCATGTTAGATGCAGCGTTAAGAGATGACCTTAATTTAAAAGCACCTAGACTGATGGCAGTGAAAGATCCACTAAAAGTTATCATTACAAATTATCCAGAAAATCAAGTTGAAATGTTAGAGGTGGAATTACATCCAGACATTGAATCACTTGGTACAAGATCCATCCCTTTTTCGAGGGAACTCTACATCGAAAGAGAAGATTTTGAAATTGAGAAACCAAATAAAAAATACAAAAGACTATATTTAGGTGGAGAGGTTAGACTATTCCATGCGTATTTTATTACATGCACAAAGGTAATTTATAAAAAAGATGGGTCGATTGATTATTTAGAAGCAACATATGACATTGAAACAAAAAGTGGTTCAGGATTTGATGCAAGAAAACCAAATGGAACCATTCATTTTGTTGAGGCGACTCAAGCAGTACCAGTGACATTTAATGTATTTGGACCAATGGTGTTAGATGAAGAAGAAGGCGACATTATCTCTCGATTTAAAGAAGACTCGTGGCAGACTTATCAAGGGTATGCAGAACCTTACATCACATCTCTTAATATTGAAGATAAATGCCAATTCAAAAGACTAGGATTTTACACAATTGATAAAGAGACTAACAATCACGAGATCTTTATTAATGAAATTGTTACTTTAAAGAGCAGTAAATAATGGAGTTTTTAAAAGATTTAAACAAACAACAATTTGAAGCGGTAACTCACGATGTGGGTTCCGTTTTTGTCATTGCTGGCGCAGGCACAGGCAAAACTCGAACGTTAACGATGCGCATTGCATATTTGATTGCTCAAGGATATGATCCAAGCCGAATTCTAGCGGTGACCTTTACAAATAAAGCCGCAAAAGAAATGAAAACACGTGTGATTGATATGGTGGGACCCTCTGCGTCACAAGTTTGGATGTATACATTTCACGCTTTTGGGCTACAAATACTTAGAAAACATATCCACTTATTACCATATGGATATTTATTGAATTTTAATATCTTGGATGAAGAAGATGTCAAAGTCATTATTAAAGACGTAATTAAATTATTAAATCTAGACCCTAAAGATTATTCTATTAAGCATCTTAGACATATCATATCGCTATTCAAAACAAGACGCTTAGATGCATTTGAATTTAATGACGAAGAAAGCATTTATTTAGGATACATAAGGTATTTAAGAGAACATCAATTTGTTGATTTTGATGATTTAATTCTTTACACACAAGAGTTATTAAAAACAAATGATGACATTAGAACATATTATCAACAATATTTTGAACACATACTTATTGATGAGTTTCAAGATACAGATGTGATTCAATATGACATTATAAAAATGCTAGGTATCTCTCACAAAAATGTATTTGTTGTCGGTGATCCCGACCAAAGTATTTATGCATTTAGAGGCTCACACTATGCAAACAATCAAAAATTCTTAAAAGAATTTTCAGCCAATCAAATTATTTTAGATCAAAACTATCGATCTACCAATGATATATTGAATGCAGCCAATCTTCTTATTAACCACAACGAAAACAGAATTCTTGGAAAATCATTGAAAAGCGATTTAGGACAAGGAAAACAAGTGCATTTTTATACTGCACAAAATGACTATCAAGAAACTTATTTTGTGATTGACGAAATAAGAAAATTAAAAAGAGAAGGTGCCGATTATAGTGATATTGCAATTTTGTATCGAAATAATGCACTTTCTCGTATATTTGAAGATGCCTTGATTAAAGAAGGGCTCCCCTATAAAATTTTTGGTGGCATCAGTTTTTACGAAAGAAAAGAAATTAAAGATGCAATTGCATATATCCATGTCATCCTAGATCCAATAGAAAACTTCTATTTAAAACGCATCATTAATGTTCCAAGAAGAGGTATTGGACAAACAACAATCACGAAGTTAGAAGCACATGCAAAACAAGAAGGATTATCCATGTTTGATGCCATCGATACCGTAGATATCAATGGAAAATCAAAACAAGCACTTCTAGAATTCAAAGAAATCATTGAATCCATTCAAACAGCCATTCAAGATATCTCTTACTTAGATGAATTTTTAGCGAGTGTCCTTGATATTTCTGGATATATGGATATGCTCAAGGCAGATCACGATGAAATGTCTGAAGATCGAATTTCAAACTTGAAAGAACTTGTCACAGTTTTTAAACGAAGCGAAGGATACTATGAGGGAAATACAAAACAAAAAGTACAACAATTGCTTGATCAAATTGCCTTATATACAAGTTTAGATAAATCAAGTGACGATGATGCGATTATATTAAGTACGATACATCAAGTGAAAGGATTAGAATTTAAAGCTGTATTTTTGGTCGTCATGGAAGAAGGTATCTTTCCCTCTGATTTTTCACTTGTTGATCCTAGAGAATTAGAAGAAGAAAGACGAGTTTGTTACGTAGGCGTTACAAGGGCAAAACGAAATCTTTATATATCGCATGCCCAAAGACGTATGGTGTATGGTCAGTTTAAAATGAATTTTGCGTCAAGGTTTTTAAGAGAAATGAAACAAGCAAAAAAACAAGAGTCATCACCAAATGTTCAGCAACAGAAAACATATTTAGCTAAAGGTGACAAGGTTACGCATACGGTATTTGGTGATGGGGTGGTGATTACAATGTCAGAAGATGTCGCAACTATCGCTTTTCCCGCACCTCACGGAATTAAAAAAATTGTTGAAAGCCATCCAGCTTTAAAGAAAAAAACACTCACGAATTAGTAAATAATATTGATTGTACCTAGTATTATATAAGGTGATATGATGTACAATGATAAACAATTAAAAGCGATCACATGTAAAGATCGCTTTATTTTTGTTAATGCAGGAGCTGGTTCGGGAAAAACCACGGTCATGATTGAGCGTATTAAGCGATTAATTCGCGAAGGTGTTCCAGAAGAAGATATTTTAGGATTAACTTTTTCTAAAGAAGCAGCAATGGAAATGAAAAAACGTTTAAGTATAGAAAAAGTCTATATATCAACATTTCACAGTTATTGTTTCCAGCACATTGAAGGGTATGATGTTATTCCAAAGTCACTACCATTTTCTAAAGAATTTTTATTAAAGGTGAGTCTATATAAAAATAAAATGGCTCGAAAGCCGTTTTTTTATCAAAGGTATGTAAGTTATTTAAAGAAATACAAATTTATAGATTATGATGACATGTTAATTCAGTTTATGAATATAAGAGATGTACATAAATATAAGCACATATTAATTGATGAATTTCAAGACACCAATTTTCTACAAATAAGCGTTTTATTAAAACTTATTCATGAACATACACACGTTTTTGTTGTTGGTGATCCTGACCAAAGTATATACCGATTTAGAGGTGCTATGAAAGAAGTTTCTGACTATTTTATTCACAAGTTCAAAGCGACTTTGATTACATTAAATATGAACTATCGTTCAGATAGTAATATATTAGATATAGCAAATAGAGTCATTAGCAATAATACCAACCGAATAAAAAAAACATTATCATGTACTAGAAATGATAAAGGTATTGTTGCTTTACATATGTTTGATTCAATAGATGGATACACGCGTTTTATGTATGACATTATGTTAACGACTCAGTTTAATAGCTATGCCATCATAACAAGAACAAACAAACAACTTTTTGACATTAAAACTACGATACATCAAAATATTCCAATGTTTAAAATGCAAAAAATTTCATTATTTACATTACATGCGTCAAAAGGATTAGAGTTTGACTGTGTTTTTATCTTGGGCATCGATCAAAACCACATTCCCTATAAGTTTTCAAGGGGTGGGTTTTCAATTGAGGAAGAAAGAAGACTTTTATATGTTGGGATTACGCGTGCAAAACATGCTTTGTATTTCATACATTATAAATACAATAAAAATGTAAAACTATCAAAATTCATCACCGAAATCAGCGGAAATCAAGTTTTTAAAGCGATAAAATGATATAATATTCTATAGGTGATTTTATGGATATTAAAACAAAAATTATTGAATTAAGGCAACAAATTGATGCGGCAAATCAAGCATATCATACACTTGATCAACCGCTTATTTCTGATGCCGCATACGATGCATTAATGAACGAGTTGATAGAACTTGAAACGATGTATCCAGAATACGATGATCCAAGTTCACCGACGAAAAAAATTGGTGGACAAATATTAGATAAATTTGAAAAAGTGACGCATACTACACCTATGATGTCTTTATCAAATGTTTTTAATCGTGAAGAGTTATACAAATTTGTTGAGCGTGTTGAAGAAGTTGTGACATCTGACTTTGTTGTTGAATTAAAAATTGATGGTCTAGCTGTTGCGTTAAGATATGAAGAAGGCATTTTGATTCAAGCAGCTACTAGAGGAAACGGAATTATCGGCGAAGACATTACTAACAATGTGAAAACCATAAAATCTATCCCATTGAAATTAGCAAAACCAATCTCAATAGAAGTTCGTGGTGAAATTTTCATGCCACATAAAAGTTTTCATAGACTTAATCAAGTAAGAGAAAATAATAACGAATCTCTTTTTGCAAACCCAAGAAATGCTGCTGCAGGAACAATGCGTCAGCTTGATAGTCAAATTGTTGCTCAAAGAGGACTTGATGTCTATATCTATGCAATCGTTGATCCTCTACAATATGTTACAAACCATTATGACGCACTAAACTTTTTAAAATCTTTAGGTTTTAAAGTCAATCCCTATGCAACACTTGCAAACAATAAAGAAGCGATATATGCAGCGATTGAAACTTTTGATAACCTCAGAAAGACATTGCCGTATGATACAGACGGTGCTGTGATTAAAGTAAACCCCTATGATAAATATGATGTCATTGGATATACAGCAAAATCCCCAAAGTGGGCAACAGCGTATAAGTTTCAAGCTGAAATTGCAGAAACAACCATAACATCAATCACATTTCAAGTTGGTAGAACAGGTGTTATTACACCAGTAGCTGAGCTTGAGCCCGTTGTTGTATCAGGAACGACAGTTTCGCGAGCGACGCTACATAATGAAGATTATATAAAGTTAAAAGATATTCGCATTAATGATCAAGTGAGAATTCATAAGGCAGGAGAAATCATTCCTGAAGTGATTGATGTGGTTATGTCTCAGAGAATAAATCAACAACCTTTTGAAATGATTCAATCATGTCCGATTTGTCAAACACCATTAAGACGCCTTGAAGGGGAAGCCGATCACTATTGCATGAATGAATCATGTGATGCCAAAATGATTGGCCAAATGATTCATTTTGCTTCTAGAGTTGCAATGGATATTGATGGTTTAGGCGAAAAAGTCATTGAAATACTATATGAAAGAGGCTTTATTAAAACAATTACAGATATATATAAATTGAGTCAGTATCAAGAATCACTTGAAACCTTACCTGGATTTGGACCTAAAAAAGTAGAAAAACTATTACTTGCAATTGAACAAAGCAAATCCCAACCTTTCCATAAAGTATTGTTTGGATTAGGCATTAAGCACATTGGTGCAAAAGTATCTAAAATCATCACGCAACATTTTCAATCTATAGAAAATATGTATCAGGCATCTTTAGAGGATATTCAAAACATTCATGAAATTGGACCAGAAATTGCAAACAGTTTGTTTTCAATGCTTAAAAAACCAGACTTTGTTGAAATGATTAGATATTTAAAATCAGCAGGTTTAAATTTTGAAAATGTTCAAAAAGACATTAAATCACATGCGTTTAATGGAAAGACATTTGTTTTAACCGGTAAACTAGAAAATTATTCTAGAGATCAAGCGTCAGATATCATTGAATCTCTAGGTGGTAAAGTTACATCTTCTGTGTCTAAATTAACAGATTATGTATTAGCAGGGTCTGATGCTGGATCAAAACTTAAAAAAGCAGAAGCATTAGGAATACAAATATTAGATGAAGCAACATTTAAGGATATGACACATGCGTGACGAATGGATTAGAGTCAAAGGTGCTAGAGAAAACAATTTAAAATCAGTCAACATTGATATACCAAAAAACAAACTCGTTGTCATGACGGGTTTATCAGGTTCGGGAAAATCCTCTTTAGCCTTTGATACGCTTTATCAAGAAGGCCAAAGACGATACATGGAATCACTTTCTGCATATGCGAGACAATTTTTAGGTAACTTTGAGAAACCTGATGTCGATCAAATCGAAGGACTCAGTCCATCGGTTTCTATCGATCAAAGAACAACCTCTAATAATCCAAGATCAACCGTTGGAACGGTCACCGAAATTTATGATTATTTAAGATTGCTTTATGCACGTGTAGGAACACCGTATTGTCCAGGCAGTAACGAACCACTTCAAAGACAAAGTATTGAAGAAATGACAGAACGCGTACTTGGACATGAGAATGCTAAAGTCATGATCATGTCACCTGTCATCGAAAGACAAAAAGGTACTCATAAAAAGACATTAGAACAATGGATGAAAGAAGGGTTTGTTCGTGCATACATTGATGGTGAAATATACGAACTAGAAGATGCACCTGAACTTGATAAAAACAAAAATCACGATGTTTTTGTTGTCAT
Organism: Acholeplasmataceae bacterium; assembly: GCA_023264085.1. Classification (GTDB taxonomy): domain Bacteria; phylum Bacillota_I; class Bacilli_A; order Acholeplasmatales; family Acholeplasmataceae; genus UBA8290. The sequence continues at coordinate 723 of JALQTF010000078.1, read as the reverse complement.
TGATCGATTGGTAATAGAGGGAGACATCAGAAGCAGATTATATGACGCTTTAGAGCTTGCCGCAAAACTCTCATCAGGAAGAACAATCGTTGATGTAAATGGTCAACACATCCATTTTTCACAAAACTACAGTTGTAAAGACTCATCTTTTACGGTACCAGTTTTAGAGCCTAGACTCTTCTCTTTTAACACACCTATTGGTGCATGTCCTGTGTGCAATGGATTAGGTCAAAAGTTAGAAGTTTCTGAAATGTATGTAGTAGATGACACCAAAGCAATATTAGATGGCGGTATCATTCCATATAAAAATAACGACGATGACAACTTATATTCTCAAATGTTAGCAACAGTTTGTGAACACCATGACATTCCTCTTACGGTTCCGATGTCTGAACTTACAAAAGAACAAAGAGACATTGTATTATACGGTTCTAATGAGCGTATTCATTTCAAACTGGTGTCATCTTCTGGTAGAAAACACGAAAAAAAAGAAATGTTTGAAGGCGTTATTAATAACCTTACAAGAAGGTATCGTGAGACCACATCAGAATGGATTCGCGAGTGGATAGAAAACTTTATGACTGATTCCACATGTCCTTCATGCCATGGTGCTAGACTTAATGAACAAGCATTATCGGTAAAAATTCATCAGAAAAGCATACATGAAGCAACCGATATGTCGATTGATCATATGATTGAATTTTTTTCCTCATTAGAACTTTC
>JALQTF010000002.1 GCA_023264085.1 Acholeplasmataceae bacterium | reverse complement strand
GATTCATTTGAACTTTTAACATCATTAAAAGATTTAATGTTTAAACACATTGATCTTCAAACATATTTTCAATCAAATAGTTATGACATCTCTATTGTTACTAAAGGTGCTTTGATAAATACACTTCAATCACTTTATGATATGCATATGAATCACCTTGAAAAAGCTTTTGTTGATGATGCATTTCAAAGTTACTATGACCATAAAGGAGCGTTGCTTGATACTTCAAATTCGGTCATGTTAACTGGACAAGCGATGGCATTACTTAATCGGATTGCTACAGATGAACAAGCAATAAAACTTGCGAATAAAACTAAAAAAGTATTATATGATGCGTCTTTAGGTGGGTACAAACTCAATGCTTTATATGACCCAGAAAAACATGGACTTGGTCGTGCTTTCTATTTTGCATATGGACACAAAGAAAATGGTGCAGTATTTTCACATATGGCAATGATGTATGCGTATGGTCTATATAACTATCAACTTAATGAACTTGCAAATGAAGCATGGACATCGATTCTTATTCAATCAATGAAAGAAGATACTCAGGTATATGAAGGTATTCCGGAATATTTTAACGATGAAGGTAAAGGAAAATACTTGTATTTGACTGGTTCAGCATCATGGTTGTTATATATTTTGAGAAAACACGTTTTTGGTTTAAATTTTAAATTTGGTCAACTGTATTTAGAGCCTAAACTCATACCATCAGATTTTATCGATGGTAAATCAACGATCGATACAATGATATTTGGAAAGCCTACAAAGATTTGTTATCATCTTGATACACCATATGAAAATTACCGTATCACTTCCATTATTGCAAATAAAAAAGAAGTACAATTACCATTAACGACACACTATCCAGTGATAGATGTGTATCTAGGAGTTTGATGATGTCATATAAATTAATATTTGAAGATCGTTTTGATCAAGGAAAAGTTAACGAGAATGTTTGGACATTTGAGACGGGTGGTCATGGATTTGGAAATAAAGAATCTCAATATTACACACCAAATCCTCATAATGTCGAGCTTACAAATGGTCATCTAACGATTATTGGAAGAAAAGAAAATTACCAAGATAATGCATATACAAGTGCGAAAATTACGAGTTATCCTCATATGTTGTTTGAATATGGCAAATTAGAAGTAGAAGCAATATTACCAAAAGGACATGGTACTTGGCCTGCAATTTGGTTATTGGGTAAAAATTTCAAAGAGGGTACAAAATGGCCACTGTGTGGTGAAATTGATTTAATGGAACACGTTGGACATCATCCCAACCATATTCATTTTAGTTTGCATTCTCAAGCAAGACATTTTACTCAAGGTAATCAATTAACGCATGTAGAAGTCATTGAAGATGTTTATGAAAATCCGCATGTATATGGCATGATTTGGAAAAAAGATCATATTACCTTTTTATTAGATGGAAAAGAAATTGTGTCCTTTGATAAAGGTCCTCGTGAAACAGAGATTGAATGGCCGTTTAATCAACCTTTTTATTTAATTTTTAATATTGCATTAGGTGGTTCTTGGGGAGGTCCAATTCATGATGACCATCTTCCAACACACATGCACATAAAAAGAGTATCCTACTACAAGGAAGTATAAATGAAAGATAAAAAAACGATTTATACAATTGCGAAAGCACTAGAGCTTTCTCCGGGAACAATTTCAAAAGTTCTCAATCAAAATGGGAATGTTTCAGAATTCACGCGTGAACGTGTACTTAAATATATTAAAGAAGTTGGATATGTTCCTGCTAAAAGTGCGAGAAATTTAAAATCGAAAAGAACCTTTACAATTGGCGTTGTGTTTACAGAAGCGCTGAACATCGGTTTAGAGCATGCGTTTTTCTCAAGTTTACTTCAACATTTTAAATCATACGTAGAACGTTTTGGATATGAACTTAGTTTTATCGTGAGACGTCTTGGTGGGCATGAAATGTCTTATTTAGAATGGTGTATGAACAAACGCGTGGACGGTGTATATATCGTCACAGGAAATGATCAAGATCAAGGATTGATTGAACTTATCGATTCTCATATTCCTTCTGTGTCTAACGACTTAATTTTTGAAGGGCTACATTCAGTTGTTTCAGATAATGCACAAGGCGTCTATTTAGCACTTGACTATATTAAAAACGATTTAAAGAAAGACAAAGTTGCATACATTTCAGGACCACTTAAAGCAAAACAATTTCAAGAACGCTATCAAGCATATCAAGCCTATATAAAAAAAGAAGGATGGTATCAAGAGAAAAGTAGCGTTGTCTTTACAGAATCTTTTGGAGATACATCTGGATATCGTGCCGTACTTGAAATGATGGCGCTCATTAAAGAAAGACCAGACGTGATTTTTGTTGCTTCAGATGACATCGCTCTCGGTGTATTAAAAGGACTTAGAGATTTAAAGATTCATGTCCCTGAAGATATTCAAATCATTGGATTTGATGACATGCCGTTTGCAAAACATTTCACACCAACCCTTACAACCATTGCTCAAGATCGATTAAATTTAGGTGAAATGGCTGCAAAAATATTAATTTCAAAGATTGAACAACCAGATATTAAATTAGATGCATTGACGCGTATACCAGTGAAATTGATTGTACGTGAATCAACACAATAAAGGAGTAATATATGTCTTATCAACAACAAAGTTATGCATTAAAAAAACCATTTTCTAGCTTTTTAAGTGGTGTAGCAGGGAAAAATGGTATTCCAATGTGGGTCTATTATGTTAATAAAGGCCAACTTATTTCCAGCTTTGGTCTCAGAGATAAAAACGGTGCAATGTTAGAATTTGTTCCAGCGAATCAAGCATATGAAATCATTACTCAACGTGGATTTCGAACATTCATTAAATCAAATGATCAAGTTTATGAATGTTTTCAAGTAAACAATGCCCTTTCACAATCACTTCATGTTGAAAAACACATATTTTTTCATGTGTACTGAAAACTTTTTTAATACCTTCCAAAACAACTTTAATTTCTGTTGGGTGATGTGCATAATCATCATAGACGTCGACGTTATTATAAGTGAATACTTTGTTAAATCTTCTCTCCACACCTTTGAAATTTTTAAGACCTCTCTTAATATTTTTCACAGGAATACCGAGGGATAAAGCTACTCCAATTGAGCCAACTGCGTTTCTAATATTGTGAATTCCTAATAAGGGTATCTTTATATTTTTAATAATCTGATTTTCTTCATTTGAAAAATTAATATTAATATCAAATTGAGA
>JALQTF010000015.1 GCA_023264085.1 Acholeplasmataceae bacterium | reverse complement strand
AGAATCAATTTGACGGTAAAGGAATTTGAATTGTTACAATTATTTTTATCGAATCCCAATGTAACACTTTCAAAGGAAGAGATATTTTATCATTTGTGGAGTAAAGAACTAATTTTTACAGAAAATGTTATTAATGTACACATAAGACACTTAAGAAAGAAAATAGAATTAAACGATAAGAAACCAGAGATCATTGAAACTGTTTGGGGTTATGGTTACAAACTTGGTCAAGGTGTCATCATAGAAAATTGATAAGCCCTTTTGGGCTTTTTTATTAGAAGAGGTAACATGAAGCATTTATTATTAAGTAGAAGTATTTTAGATCAACCATATATTTATGATGTGATGCAGCATCATATAAAAAAAGATGATCGTGTACTCGTCATTTTATATTCTTTTTTTGATGCATGGTTTTCTACTGAAGCACAATATCAAGCGTATTATCATAAAGATTCAGAGTATGTACAAAAAATGAAGCGTCAATTCAGCATATATGGTGTGACAGATGTATCATTTTTAAATTATTTCTCTGATGATGCAGACACACGTTTACAAAAAATAAAACATGCAACGATATTATATTTTCCAGGTGGTGCACCAGATCAAATGATGAGAAGATTCGATCAACATCATCTCGTAAAGCCTTTGAAACAATTTCAAGGCTTAACGATTGGATCATCTGCTGGTGCCATGATTCACTTAAAAAAACCACATCTATATAAAGATGATGACTATCACAAATTCCAATATATTCAAGGATTAGGCTACGTAGATGGCTTTGATATTAGTGTCCATTACAGAAGAAGAAACCAACAAGATAAAGCAATTCGACGCGTCGTTTCAGAAAAAGCGATCGATATCTATGCAATTCCTGATGATGGTGGACTTTTCATTGATGATCAACACATACAACTATTAGGAAGTGCTTCTAAAATTATGAATCATAAAGGGAAGTTTTTATGAAAAAATGGGTGCTATATTACTTAATTATAAGCTTACTTTTTGGTGCGATTATTTACTTAATTACATTATTTCAAGTAACACAAGAACAAACGAATGAAGCATTTAATGAAATCACTAAAGAACTTGTAGAAACACAAGATGTTGATACGTTTTTAAGATATTCTACATTAGGTTATGAACCTATTGAACGATTTGAGAATGATGATTATGTTGTTGAAATCATTCAAGCATTAGGATCTGAAAATGGTCAGGATATCCATCAACTCGTTGTTTTTGTAATACCAATAGATTTAACGCGCATTCAATATGCCACGGATATCAATGATTCAATGGATTTTAGTCAATTGATACTTACATCTGATACGATCAATATCAATACGAAAACAGATGAACCCTATAAAGATTATGCACTCAGTGTTGGATTTAATACAATAGGATTTTATTATTATACATTAACGATTGAAGATGACTTTTCAGGCGAGATTATTTTAAAGGATTATGATGGTCAAATAATCATTGATGATATCATGACATTCAACTATGAGTTTAATATCATCCAGTTCATTCAAGGGATGTCTGAAGAAGAAATTGAATCCCGTATATCGGTCGACACTGTATTAAATGAGACATTAATGACAAGACTACTTATTTTTGCTGCAATTGATGTAATCATTGCGATTATAATAAGTATTATCTTAAGGAGAAGAACCATATGATCACCATTTATGAAACTTCAAAAGCTGGAAGTCGTCATGATCTTGTCACAAGCATCATCGATCAGAATGCATCAAAAGAAGAGATTATCATTACGGATCAATTCGATCAAACCATGCAAGGTTTTGGTGGTGCTTTTACTGAAGCGTCTGCATATAATTTATCTAGAGTTGAGCAAGAAATTAGAGAAAAACTTCTCAAAGCATATTTTGATCCTATTGATGGTATTGGCTATAACATGGGTAGAATCTCAATCAATAGTTGCGATTTTGGGTTGGGAACGTATGATTATGTTCAACCTTATGATGAATCTTTAAAATCATTTAACATCTCAAGAGATCAACACATCATAGATATGATTAAAGAAGCGACCAAAATTGCACAACAAGATCTTCAAATCGTTGCATCACCATGGTCACCGCCATTTTGGATGAAAGATAATTTAAAAGCAATCAAAGGTGGTAAGCTTTTAAAGAAATACTATCCTTTGTGGGCACAATACATCATCAAGTTTATACAATCATATCAAAATCAAGGAATTACCATTGATGCTTTAACGATTCAAAATGAACCTGCTGCGAATCAACGATGGGAGTCTTGCTTGTATGATGATCAAGATGAAAAAGATATGGTACTTGTTTTAGGTAAAGCTCTAAAAGAGGCGCATTTAAATACTAAAATATATATTTGGGATCATAATCGAGATGTGATGTTTGATCGTGCTTCAAATATCCTAAAAGACAAAGAGGCTGCATCTTATGTTTATGGTATTGCATTTCATTGGTATGACAATGATCAATTTATAGAAGTTAAAAAAACACATGATGCCTTTGAAGATAAACATTTATTATTTACAGAGGGGTGTCAAGAAGGTGGTCCGCATCTGCATTCTTATGAAGTAGCGGAAAGATACGGAAAAAATATGATGCATGACATATTTAATGGAACAGAAGGATATATTGACTGGAATTTATTTTTAGACACAACAGGTGGTCCAAATCATGTCAATAATTTATGTTCATCACCCATCATGGTCGATGTTTTCCCTGAAACAATGATTTTAAATCCATCATATTTTTACATCAAACATTTTTCTAAACATATTCTTAAAGGTTCTAAACGATTGATCTCATCAAGCAAAAACATTTTACACAATGTTTTTTTAAGAACAGATGGGACTTATGTCGCTGTATTAATGAATCCATTTGATGAACCTTATTATGTCAATTCAAAAAATAATAAGGTTCATTTTGAGACGTTATTACCAGCACACAGCATTCAAACAATTATCATACAATAATAAGATGTAACCCTTTACATTTTAAATTGATTTCATTATAATGGTTTTAGGAAATCGGTTTCCATAAGAGGGTTAACATGATAAAAAAACAACAAATTACATCTAATAAAGGGATATATTTCCCACTCATGAACCAAAAGGGGTTGAAAGGTTATCTGACTCCTTTTTTTGCTGGTCATTTAGCATTAGATCATGATCATTATGTATTAGAACCAACATCTGAAAGAGATTTATATAAACCATCGGCACGTAATGTGATGTTTTTCATTGATGGAAAACGATATGATTTGAATGCTCAGTTAGAACATCAACAAAATAAAGTATTCACATATGAAACTGGGTATGGTTATCAAAAAGTAACGCGACAAGAAGGTTTTGTTCAAATCGAAACAACTAGTTTCCTTGTTTCGGAAACAAATGTTGAAAGATCTTTAATTAAAGTTACAAATACACAGGATAAACCTGTCGTTTTCAAAGCCATTTCAGCAATTGAATTATACGGACGTTCAGCAGAAAACCAACGCGATCATAGACATGTTACTTCTCTATTGAATGTAACACATATTGAAAACAATATACTTACGATGACACCGACCTTACATTTTGATGAATCAGGACATCATAAGAATGAGTTGTCTTATGGTGTTGCCTTTGAAATGCATGGTTATGATAATATTGGTGCATCACCGACGTTAGATCGTTTTATTGGTGAGGGATCACTCATGTTTCCGAAGGGACTTCATGATATCGTCTCTCAAGGTGTTTTTTATGGTTATGAAACGATCGCCGCATTTCAAACCGAAACGATTACCATTGAACCTAATGCAACGATATCATTATTATTAGCGATTGGTGTTGCTGATGATGTCAATTCATTAAAGACCATATTGACGCAAGCACTTAATGTGGATACATTTCAATTAGAATTAGAAGCATGTGAAGCATTTTATGCGCCTTATGTGAACCATTTGTCATTTGATGTCATCTCCAAAGATGTGAGTCAAAGATTAAAATTTGTATCTTTACAACCGTTATTTAGACGTATCATGGGGAATTCATATTTACCACATCATGATTATGGTAAAGGCGGTAGAGGTTGGCGAGATTTATGGCAAGATCTCATCGCGCTTAATATGTATTATGATCCTAATGTTTATGACATGTTGTATCAGTATTTTAAAGGAGTGCGTTTGGATGGTTCTAATGCAACCATTATTGGTGATCAACCAGGTGCATTTAAGGCAGATAGAAACGCGATTGCAAGAGTATGGTCTGATCATGGTGCATGGCCACTCATTACACTCCTCATGTATATTCATGAAACTGGCGATATAGAGTTTTTATTAAGAAAACAATCCTATTTTAGAGATCATCTATATGGTTATGGCACAATAAGAAAAGATCAAAAGCCTGGTTTCACAGAGTATGAAGGTACTATTCTCGAACATATTTTAATCCAACATATTGTTGCATTAAATCATCTTGGAAAACATGGATATGTAAAACTTATGGATGCAGATTGGAATGATGGTTTAGATATGGGACATCAACATGGCGAGACGATTGCCTTTACCATGATGTATGTCAATAATATCAAAGAGATCATACAATTGATTCAAGCGCTCAACCAAGATACATTTGAACTTTTAACATCATTAAAAGATTTAATGTTTAAAGACATTGATCTTCAAACCTATTTTCAAGC
>JALQTF010000048.1 GCA_023264085.1 Acholeplasmataceae bacterium | reverse complement strand
AACTGTTTTATATTTTTCAACAAGACCACCTATATTACCGATTCTGCCGTCTAATTGTATGGTTCCAGTGCCAACAATACGAAATTCTAATACTTGTTTTGTAATCGCTAAATAAATCGCAAGTGTCATCATCATGCCACCAGATGGTCCTCCAATCGTTGATGAAAGTCCTGGAAATGATATATTTGGAGTCGCTTCGATCAACGTAAACATTGGATACAAAGCAAGCGGTAAATCTGATGGCTGTCGTTCATGAGTAACGACCATCTTTTCATTATCTCTCAAAAGTTGGATGGTAAGTGTCTGTACATTTGCAAATTGCGTAAAGTCTGTTTCATAACTCAAATCAATCCCATTTATAGAGATAATAACATCACTAATTTGTATAACTCTTTGTTCATTTATAATCGATGTGACGCCATATCCTTTAAATTCATAAGTAATATCTTTTCTAGCTTTTTCGTATGCAACAATCGTGCTTATCATGTAAGAAGATTGTTTTTGAATTTGTGCGGCATCATATTTCTCAGAAAGGGTCATTATTTCTGTGCTATCACTAGGTAAAAATACACTACCTTGCTGAGTCACATCTAAAATAAATGATTGAAATAACGTGATTGGCTCATATGATATTACATAAATACTCGAGATGTTTGAGATACTATGATTCTCAATCAAAACTTGATCCGACATGTGTGTAGTACTTCCAGGTAAAATCACTTGATATTTACTAGGAATCACAAGAATACACACAATAAAGGTATAAACGATCGCTAATATGACTTTCAATTTAGTCAAAGATTTAAACATGCATAGTATCCCAATTGAGTTGACGCAACTTCACATTTGCCTTTTCTAACATTGTTTTTGATGCGATTTGAAAATCTTTCCCTTGATCTTTATTAGATACATATACAAGCTCTTTAATGCCTGATTGAATAATGAGCTTTGTACATTCATTACAAGGAAAAAGTGTTACGTAAAGTGTGCAATCATTTAATTGTTGTGTTGCGTTGAGAATGGCATTTGCTTCAGCATGTACAACATAAGGATATTTTGTTTCTAAAAAATTACCTTCATCATTCCAAGGAAAATCATCATCTGAAATATGCCTTGGAAATCCGTTATAACCTATACCTACAATTTTATGATCTTTATTGACAATGCATGCACCCACTTGAGTTTTAGGATCTTTACTTCTCATAGACGATAGCTGGGCAATCCCCATAAAGTATGTATCCCATGATATATAATCAGAGCGCTTCATTTACGTTCATCTTCCTTAGCAAGTCCTAAATTTACATGGCAATAACCATGGGGATTCTTATCTAAATAATTTTGATGATATGTCTCAGCTAAAGCATAATCCAATGCTTTTTTAACTTCTGTTTGTACACGTGAATACTCATCTTTAAAATATGATTTCATGAAATTTTTTATCATCATTTCATCGTCATCATCAACATAATATATGCCTGTACGATATTGCCTTCCAACATCATTACCTTGTCTGAACTTTGAAAAAGGATTACTAATTCTAAATAAATGTTCACAGATCGATTCTAAAGATATTTCATTTGGATCATACGATAAATAACATGCCTCTGCATGAGATGCACGACCATCACACACCATCTCATAAGTAGGTTGATTCATATTACCATCAATATAACCAACAGATGTTTTCACGATACCTTTCAATTGCTTAAAGTAAGCTTCTACGCCCCAAAAGCAACCTCCTGCTACATATAGTTCTTTCATAAATTACTCCTTGAAATGAATATCCTCTAATTGTTGAACATCCACATCACTAGGTGCATCCATCATCATATCTCTTGCAGACTGTGTCTTAGGAAAAGCAATGACATCCTTGATATTTTCAGTTTTCGTCATCAGCATCACGAGTCGATCTAAACCTAATGCAATACCTCCATGAGGTGGTGTTCCATACTTTAATGCTTCTGTGAAAAATCCAAATCTTGAACGAATATCTTCTTCTTTTAAACCTAACATTTCAAACATTTTTTGTTGCATGTCTTGTTGATAGATTCTAATTGAACCACCACCAATTTCATATCCATTGAGGACAATATCATATGCATTCGCCTTTGCTTTTAAAGGATTATTTATCATGTCATTCGCATTTTTAGGTGAGGTAAATGGATGATGTCTTGCATATAAACGTTGATCCTCTTCACTATATTCAAATAATGGAAAATCCACTACCCATAGGAAATTATACGCATTAGGATCAATAAGATTTAACATTTTTCCTAAAGATGCTCGTACTGCACCTAGTGGCTCATACACTTGATTGAATGATCCAGTGGATAACAATAATGTTTGGGATTCATTCGAAAATAATGCATCCAATTGTCTCTCATCAAAATGTTTGGTGAGAGGTCCTGTAATATTAGATCCTTCTTTTTTAGCATAACTAAGTATATGTCCTCCATGCTTTTTGTGCAATTCGGATAATTGATCAATCTCTTTTCTTGTTAGTAATTGATCTACAACAAGGAAAGCCTGATGATCCAGTGATAATAAAGGTGATTCAGGATCTTTAAATGATGCATCTAACGTTTGAATCAATACTTTAAATCTCATATCTGGTTTATCTGAACCGTAGGATAAAATAGCCTCATCATAGGACATTCTTAAAAATGGTGTTTGTATTTCTAAATTCAACACTTCTTTAAATAATGATACCATCATAGATTCTATAAGCATCATAATATCATCTTGACTTACGAATGAAGCCTCAATATCTACTTGAGTAAATTCTAATTGTCTATCTGCTCTTAAATCTTCATCTCTAAAACAACGTGCAATTTGAAAATATTTTTCGAATCCAGCAATCATATATAATTGCTTAAAGATCTGAGGTGATTGAGGTAAAGCATAAAATTGCTTTTCATATAATCTTGATGGTACTAAGAAATCTCTCGCGCCTTCAGGTGTTGATTTACCTAGAATAGGAGTTTCCAACTCATAAAATCCATCATTCACAAGAACATTTCTAATTGCCTGAGTAATTTTTGAACGCATCATCAAAAATTTTTGTTGTATGGGTCTTCTTAAATCTAAATAACGGTAAGTAAGTCTCGTATTTTCTAGAGCATCTGTGTCATCTAACACTTGAATTGGTGGTGTTTCGCTTGAATTTATGATGATTAATTCATCAATTTTAACTTCTAT
>JALQTF010000009.1 GCA_023264085.1 Acholeplasmataceae bacterium | reverse complement strand
ACGATAAAATCACTAAGAAATACACAAGTGTTGCATTGACTCTTAAATGCGTCGTATGAATTTGCATGGGTTTTCCTGTCTTAATAATTGAAACAATAAATGCACCTAAATAAAACACCATAAAAACAATCAGTAACCATGTATTTGGTGCAATGCGATCAGGATAAAAATAAAAGATAAAAAATAACGTTGAAAAATAAAATAAAATGTCTGCAACTGTATCTAAAAATTTACCTAATTTGGTTACTTGATTCAGTAGTCTTGCGAGAAAGCCATCAAGTGCATCCGTGGATCCAATAATGATATAAGCTACTAAAAACTCTAGCCTCATACCAATGAGTGCGAACACATACAATATTGGAAGTAAGATGACTCTTAAAGAACTTAAAATATTAGGTATATTAAAATTTTTAACTGTACTTGACTGCATAGAATTACCTTTGATATTCAAAATATTAATAAAATTATAACATAAAAAAAACACTTTGGTATGAGTTTACTCAAACCAAAGTGTGACTTCTTTTTGATAACTTTCTTCGCTATCAGACGCATGGATTAAATTTTGAATCATACGTTTTTCTTTTGATGCTGTTTCAAAAGAATCTTTACCGAATTTGCCACGAATGCTTTCTTTATGTGCTTTTGAAGGATCGGTTGCACCAATGAGTTCTCGAATCATGTGGACAGCGTCTTTTTTGGAATGTTTAAGTTCCATCACAATGACTTCTTTGCCTGCAAAAGCATTGATAATGGCATCTGCAAAATATTCTAAATCAAGACGTTTGATCACGTCTTCGTAATGAGATAATATAATGTCTTTACTCACCGTCATTATTTTTTGTCTTAAAATCTCATATCCTTCAAGAATAAAGGCATCGATGATGTTTTTTTCTAGATGCCTTTCTAAAGCATCTGGTTTAAGCATGACAAATGTTTTACTCATATGACCTCGATTGTTGAAATTGTAACAGGTTTTAATGGTTTATCATTGACACCAGTTTGAACTGAAGCAACCCTATCCACAACATCTAATCCTTCTACAACATTACCAAATGACGCATATTGGCCATCTAAATGTGGTGCATCTTGATGCATAATAAAAAATTGAGATCCCGCACTATTGGGATTCATACTTCTTGCCATAGAGATCACGCCACGTTCATGTTTAATAGGATTATCAAATCCATTAGATTGAAATTCACCTTCAATGTTATACCCAGGTCCGCCCATACCTGTACCCTCTGGACATCCACCTTGAATCATAAATCCTGAGATGATGCGATGAAAGGTAAGTCCGTTATAAAAACCTTCTTCAACTAATTTAAGAAAGTTTGCTGCTGTTTTGGGTGCAAGATCTTCAAATAATTCTAATGTGATGACGGATGCATCTTCCAATGTTATTTTGATATTTGCCATAAATACTCCTAAGTTTTATTTGTGTGAAATCATTAAATTGATGTCTTATCTATATCTTTCGTTGATTTCAAATACTATAATCAAGTATATCATTAAAAGGAGTTTCTATGGAATCGCTCATACGATTTAATAAAAAAATGGGAATATCCCATTTCATCCAAGCCGTCGTGATGGTTTTAATTGCACTATTTGTTATTCAAGACTTACAAGAATTTCAACCAGACATTATTGTGTATTACCAAGACTTAAATGAGAACTTTGAACTGATTACAGCATCAAAAGTATTATTTACACTACCATTTTCATTTGTGACAACAAGTTTCTTGTTTTTAAGTGCGTTCTTTCATTTTTTAATTGTCGCCTTTAAAAAAACATATATCAAACAAATTGAACATGGATACAATACCTTCCGGTGGATTGAATACGCACTCTCTTCTAGTGTGCTCATTACATTGCTGGCTATATTATTTGGCGTATTAGACTTACAAACACTTTCTATTATCTTTATTTCTAATGCCGTGATGAACTTGCTTGGACTGGAAATGGAACTTTCAAATCAAAACTTAGATAAAAAAAGATTTTTACCTTACATCATTGGTTGGATCATTGGACTTGCACCATGGGTTGTCATCTTCATGTATTTAGGATTTACGCCGAAACTTGATTTAGTTCCTTGGTATGGTTGGGCAGCGATTGGTGGATATTTCATATTTTTTAATAGCTTTGCGTTTAACATGTTGTTTCAATACTTAAAAATAGGGCCTTATAAAAATTACATTTTTGGAGAAAAGGTATACATTTGGTTGAGTTTGATTGCCAAATCAACAATAGCTTGGATTGTATTTTCAGGTGCCCTTCAAACAAGTGATATTATCTCGCAATTATTTTAAAAACACGAAAATTCGTGTTTTTTTATATAATGGTTTAAAGGAGTAGTCATGGAAATTAATCATTATGTATACGAAATTGAATCTATGAGAATTGAAAAGAAAATCAATCAAGAGGTGTTTTTAAAAGACATTGTCTCCGATAGACAATACAGACGTTATTTAAATCATGAATCTGTTATGACACTAGATATTTTTTTAAAATTGCTTCAACGTTTAGACTATGATATGGCTACTTTTTTGGTTTATGTCGATCAAAAACAACTAGAGGAAAAAAAACCTTTAATGGATATCCGTTCAGCCATCATTGATTTTGATTATGATAAAGCAAAAACATGGATTCACGCTTTAAAGAAAAGACCTCAAACAAAGGATATTGATGCACTCTTAACATTGTATTTAAAACTCATTGACTTTTATGAAAAACTAGATTTGAATAAAGATTCTGATAATCAAAAAGTCTCTGCGTTTTTAAAAGAAACCGATGTATTAGATGCACTCAATGAAACCTATTTTTCCGCTGATAAATTTTCATCCATTAATTTACTCATGAATAAAATATTTAACCGTGTAGAACCCATTCATCAAAAAGCTTTTTTAGATTTCTATTCAGATTTTATCGAAGGAAAAAAGATTGTTTTAGATGGAGATACTATGGAAAACATACAAATGTTTTATTCTTATTTTTGTTCAGCAACTTTTGGAAGATCTTATATTTCTGAAGATGAAGCAGAAAAAGGTGGTCGCTATATTAAAGATGCGATCCAACTCACTAGAGAGACATTGATGACCTATAATTTAATGGCACTCAATTATTTAAATAGTTCTGTTTGTTATTTACATAAACTTAATGAAGATGCTAAAAAATCATTATTTTATACGTTAATGTCTGTGATTGCAACCGGGAATCATCAAGGGATATTCCCTTCATTTAAACTTGCATTTGGTGATGTTGTTTCAAAAGAAAATTTACTGCGAGATTTCAAAGATGAATTACAAAGACATCTAGAGCATGACACGCATTATTATGAGGAGGCAAAAACATACAATGACTTATCAACGTGCGCTGGTTAATTATTTAGAAAACTACAGGAGAAGTATCAAGTTAACAATCGATGATTTCATTCATGATATTACCTCATCAAGAAGTTATTACAGATACTTAAATTTAGAACAACACATCCCTATGGATGTTTTACTAAAATTCACCAATCGTTATCAATTTGATTTAAAAGAATTATTGGACTATTTAAATGATCAACCCAATATTGATTATTATATCGCAAGAATCATACGTATGCATAGACTCCATAGAAATGCATTTATTGAATCTTATTTAAATAAAATTATGCCTTATATAAAGGAATCGTTACTTGATATTATCAACCAAATGTTATCTGATCATAACAGAATTCAAGCATTAGAGAATATATTAGAAGACACTGATGTAGATGCTTTAATATCCCGTTATAAAAAGGGGAAAGATACGCAAGTTATCTTAGAATACTTGATTGAAAAAGGTTACACTTTGATTCACGGACCTTATCATAAAGATTTAGAAACTATTACATTATTTTTAAACGACGTTAGAGCATATAGTAACGACAGATATTTAGACTACCCAACCACGCTTTTTTTAGCACACTTAAATAAAGATGTCACCAATAACATCACCCAACATGTCGCATTGCATCTATTTTTTAACGATCATGTGTCATTGAAATCTTATGTTACTTCTTTAAACAAAAGTTTTAATATGAATCTATCTTCTCATCTTACATCCATCATAAAACAAGCCTTTGAATAAAAAAACACATCGTTAAAGGTGTGTTTTTTTATTCATTTGATGTACTTTTTTGTTTCATGTGTGTCAATATATACATTGTTATAATAAGAACAAATAAAATAATAAATGTGATCCATGATTTTGGTCCTAATAATGCTTCCACAAAAATACCATAATACAATAAAACATTCGATATCGTAAGTAATATATAGGACCCTATCATAACAAACATGTAATGATAAAAAGATTTTTCCGTTAATGGCAACATCATTTTTATCACATATGTTGGCACTAAAGGCGTCCCTAAAGATATCGCATGTTGATACGCTGGTGTCATTTCTAGCCATTTGACGGCTTTTTTAAATTTAGGATATGTCGTCCATTGATACTTTTGATTGAGCCTTCTAATAATGAAATAGTAACCCACCATACCAACAACATATCCTGACCATAAAACAATTAGGGCTACTGGGATGCCAAACCAAATGCTTGCAACAGTAACAGATAATAAACTCCAAGGTTGAGAAATCATTGGATGGATCACTGATAATACAAAAATGATCATGACCATCCACAAAACATGTAACTCTAA
>JALQTF010000017.1 GCA_023264085.1 Acholeplasmataceae bacterium | reverse complement strand
TCTACTTGAGCATTTGAAGTAATTTCACCAAAAACAAGTACATAATTAGTTGTTACTGCGGTTTCACATGCAACACGACTATTTGGATCTTGTGTTAAATAGGCATCTAATATCGCATCAGATATTTGATCACTCACTTTATCTGGATGACCTTCAGTAACAGATTCACTACTAAATAATTTAATCATTGTTTCCTTCTTTCCAAAATAAAAGACACTGGTTCAGTGTCTTATTCTTTCTTATTGTTAGGTTTCCCTCTTGGTGAAAGCACCTTATATCCTATAGGTTGCTGCTATGTCATTGGTCACCTCACCTACATAGCTCTGAATAAGACGATTAAGTTATAATGTTATTATACATGAATTAAAAGTTTTTAAACATGATATCGTATTCATCTTGAAATTTCACAAATCTTTCGATAATTCGATCATCAATATAGACAGATAAATCGCCTTCTAATATTTTCATTGCTTGGCTATGATTCATCGGGCGTTTATATGAACGAAGTTCTCTTAACGTCAAATACATGTCTACACATAAAATGACATCTGCAATATCTGATTTTTGAATGGATTGCATATTAGTAATAAACGAGTCGTTGTTTGTACCTTCGATATATGCTCGAATGACTTCTTCACATTTCTGTGCAAGTTGTAGTCTTTTCGCAATATTTGACCCAAGTTCAGTTTTTTCTTTAAGTTTTTGATATGTTGATTGCGTTTGTGTTTCTTCTTTTGTAATTAAATCTTTGATCTCTTCAAATTTTAGATGGACTGTTGTATACCACTCTAACTCTTTTGTTTTCAAATCAGTTAAACCAATGTCTTTTGCAAGTTTCATTGACATCTCACGAATATGCATTGCATGGCGTTGATCCATACGTTTATCTGATTCAGAAAACACAACAGAAAATAAATCTGAGACGATATGAGAGAAATCACTTTGAACTTGACGTCTTCTAATAAGCTCTAATTTACGTTCTTGTTGCATGTATTGCCCCATAGATACAATCGCATACACAACAAAATAAAACAGAATAAATAGTAATGTTCTTAACGCAATATCTTGAAAATCATTTGTTTGAACAAACAAAGGAATGAATTCAAACACAGTATATCCTTCTGCTGCCTGCTGCAGATTAAATGTCCAAATAAGATGAATGGCAGTGAGTAAAATAATGAGCGTTGTAAAACTAGAAGATAATAGTTGTTTATCTTGATACAAGCTTATAACAACAATTGCATAATAAATTAATATGTAAGCACCTGTTTCAAAATGCGGAATGGAATACAGTCTCGCATAAATAAGTATTGCAGAGAAAAACATATAAAATCCTGCAACATACATGGCGACACTTTGTTTTGTCTTATCTTCCTGATCACTATAAATAAGTCTTTTTAATATTTGGTTTATCATGAAGGTTACTGGAAATGCAAGAACGGTTATCACCCAATCCGTCACACCACCTGTACTTGATAAAGATAAAATAAAAAGCATAATTCCATATAAAATATTAGATACAAATATAATATTTTTTATCACAATATTTCGACGAACTAAAAGGGCGACATCATTTGTGACATCGACACCTTCTTCAAAACCAAAAAATTTAGAAAACACCGATTGTGACATCGATGTCAAACTACGTTTTTTAAAAAACAATATTATTCTCCTGAAAGTCTAAATAAATTATGTCCTTCATCATCTAATTCTGCTAAATCTTCATTTGATATTTGTGCCACACGTGTTGATGCAGATGCAGCAATCGCTCCGACAATGTCATCTAAAAAAGTATGACATGCTTTGTCACTTTTACCAAATTCGTTCAAATCTTTTACGATACCTGCTTTATTGACATCAATGTCACCGAAATTCGTCTGTCCAATCGTGCCATATAATCCTGCGACATCCAGACCCATTGTTTCATCAATACCAAACAATCCAAAATCTTCAAAGATAATATCTTGAATCGGTCCTTGAAACATTTTTTCTTCTGCGAGACGATCAATCTCTGCAGCAAGTTGTACGTGATGAAAGACATCTCTGAATGACAAAATTTTTTCAACACTTTCTAAGCACAATTCAAATGTGACATCTTCTGAATATCTTTTTTGTTGTTTATATGCGATATCAGCAATTGATTCTAATGTCACACCTCTTCTAAGTAATGTTTGACGATTAAATTCTAGCATCTCTGCACGTGTAAATATTATTTTATTTTTTGACATTAGATCTCCTTTAATATCATGCCATCGACAAACACTTTTTGACCATTTAAGAAGTCTTTGATTGGCATTTTTCTCTTCCCTGGAATTTGTATTTGTTTAATATCAATGACACCATCTATCAGTGAAAGTGATAATGTTGATTTTGATATATGTAAATATCCTATGGAACTTGGTTGTATTATATCATTTTTTACAGCTTCATAAATTTTAAATGTGCATACATCTGTATTAAGTGTAGCACCGGGTGACATGGCATTTGCTCTTATATAATTTATAAAAGTTTCGCAATTCATATGAAGATGTACATATTCATCTTTAGGTTGCCATTTAGGTGCAAATGTGACTTCAAGAGGATTTTGAATGTCACCCAATGGTCTCCCACCTATGAACATTGGTAATGTTTCAAGTAATAAAGCAGCGCCTGCTTTAGCTAATTTAAGGGTTAAACTGGTTGCATGATCATCATGGTGGATTGGCACAACTTTTTTTGAAATGATATTTCCTGCATCCATTTCTTTGACCATATACATAATGCTAATGCCTGTTTCTTTAAGACCGTCTTTTAATGCATATTGAATCGGTGCAGCACCACGATAGGCTGGAAGTAATGATGCATGAACATTAATGGATGGCTTATGATTAAGAATCACACTAGGAATGAATTGGCCAAATGCAGCGGTAACATAGATATCAGGATTGAGTTTTATGAGCTGCTCTGATATCTCTATAACTTTTTTAGGTTGAAATAATGTAATATCTTGATCTAAAGCAAACTTTTTTACTGGTGACATCCTTTTAGATTCATCAGGTTGGGTGACAATCGCTAAAATATCATGATGTGCATACAGAGACTGTAAAACAATTAATGAAAATTCAGGGGTACCAAAAAATATAAGTTTCATTGTATTCTCCTTGAATGCAACCCATGAACAGCGACAAATTCATAAAATTCATCGAGTTGTGTTGCAGCTAATTTAATCATGAGACGAAAGGGTTGTTCATCATCATACATGGGGCCAATGGCTTGAATATTTAAATCATGTAATACGTTTTGAATACTTATCGAACGTTGATAACCTCTGAAAAATGATACATCTTCAATCGTAATTTCAAATAGATGGAAATACGGTGGTAACGACAATAATTGTCGTGTTTGAAGTACATCTTTCAAATAAACATCAGGAGCCATTAGCCCCTTTACAAAAGGATGTTCTGAATCGTAAGTTTGAATAAAGGAGGCTTTGACTTTTGATAATCCAAAAGGTAAAAATGAAAGTACATCCATAAAGTTATGTTCATCATCTAATTGATTCTTTGAGTGAAATGAAATATCTGCTAAAATGATGACACTCATCTCAAATTCTATATCATTTAAATATGATATGATTTTTTGAGTACCGATATAAATTGATGGCTGATTGACTTGAGGTAAATGTTGGTTGTCTTTATCAACAATAATCACCTTATGATCAGGTATTAACTGTTCAATATGTTTGGCAATATACTCAAGACCTAATCCTAAAGGTTTCATCATGTTTTTATGACCATGTGTACACGTTTGATGTAACTCATACGTTGTATGACATGTGGAACAAAAAGTCTTTTTTTGTTGTGTGACATGCAACTTTTTATGACATGTTGGGCATGTTTGAACTTGACCACACAACCGACATACATTCACTTTTTGATACCCTTTTCTTGGATAATACATGACAATGTTTTTTGTATTTAATGCTTTTTTTGAAGCTTCTAATACAGATCTTGATAATACTTTTGTATGTCCAGATATCAATTCATCTTTCATGGATATAATATGTATGTGTTGATCAATATCGAGCGTTGATTTGGTGACATGTGTTTGTTTGGCATCTATTGAAATTGAAGGAAATAATGCATAACTATGAAGATATATAGTTGATGTTGGAAATAATCTTTCTACAGTTTCTAACGTGTCATAAAAGACACCTTGATCATAACGATACGTTTTAGAATGACTATTTACAATAAATATGTGATCAAATGCATGTGGCAAAAAAACACCTTTGCGAGTTGAAATTAAAACTGAAGGTTCAGTATTTAATCTATCCAACATCTCTAAATATTGTTTAGAAGAGGTTTTATAATCATAAGCAAGTGTGAGATGACAAAGTGATTGAACATTAGAAAGTACTGTTTTATTGGGTACTATTATCAACAGAGATTGTTGATTCATTGTAACATGCTCTATAACATCCTTTAATGATTTCAACATGATTTCAAAGGGTTGAATAAGTATGTTTTTTTTGCCTTTATGATCGTTTTTCTTTTGTGAAGTGAAAGTATGTTTCATCTCTTGTTTAAGAAGAATTTCATGTTTCAATAATGTCTTTATATTAGAATTTGATAGTCCTAATGAAACAAGTGCTTCCTTTTTATAAGTCTTAAAAGGTTTTAATTGATGTAACATCTTTTCTAATCTCGGATATGGTTTTTGCGTATAGATAAAGATGTTTGATGGCCTTTTAGGAAGATGTGAAATTTGTGTTTGATTGATATGTATTTTTCCTGCTTGATGAAGTGATTTAAGTTTTGATAAATACTTTTCATCTTTTTTTAATAATATGTATGTTTTACCAATCACAGTCATATAAAGGTTATCTAGAAAAGGGTCTTGTTGATACACTTTGATTGTGTAACGATATTTGAACTGAAATACATGTGGAACAACAAGCTCAATAGCTTGTTGGTACAACATGTGATTGTTTTTAACGAGATAATGTATGTGGGATAGTGATTGTTTTGAAATCACTGGCATCGTTGCATCCACATCAATAATTGATTTTGTTGCTGTTTGAGAGGTTTCTTTTATCTTGATGATAATGCCCGTTCTTGTCGAATGTGAAAAAGGTACATGCACACGCATCCCTACTTCCAAAATAGGGATGAATGCTTTTTCAATCTTATAATCATAGGTGTGGTTAACATCATGATGTTTAATATCAATAATGACTTCAGCGAACATCGTTACCTCTATGTTATTATAACAAAAAAGTAACTTACGTTACTTGATTGTTTTGAGAAGTTGATCAATATGATTTCCGTAAGCTAATGCTTCATCATACTTAAACAACAATTCTGGTATTTTTCTTACATTTCTTATTTTTTCTGCAAGGCGTTTTCTTATTTTTGAAGTGTGCTTTTCAAGGAGTTCTTGCGCTTTTTTGATAATGTCAGCATCATCAGATAATACAGTATAAAAAATGGTTGCATAGGATAAGTCTTTCGTTACTTTTACTTCTGTTAAGTTGACATATCCGACTTGACTATTTTTTACTTCTTCATTCACAATATTTGCAAGTTCTCTTTGAATTAAGCTTGCAAGTCTTTCAATAGATATAGACATTAGACAATCTCCATCTCCTTCATTTTAGAGGCTTCAATGATATCTCCCACTTTAATATCATTAAAGTTTTCAATAGAAAGTCCACACTCAAAGCCTTGACGCACTTCTTTTGCATCATCTTTAAATCGTTTAAGAGACGCAAGTTTACCCTCGTATACAACGATACCATTTCTTAATACACGTACTAATGCTTCTCTAATAATCGATCCGTCTGTTACGATACAGCCAGCGATTGTTCCAATTTTAGATACTTTAAATGTTTCTCTTACTTCTGCTTGACCAATGACAATTTCTTCAAATTTAGGTGCAAGCATACCTTTGAGAGCTGCTTCAATATCTTCTTGGACACGATAAATAATCGAATATAATCTAATTTCAACACCTTGTGTGTCTGCAAGTGCCTTAACGGATGCAGTAGGTCTAACATTGAATCCAATTAATATTGATTGTGTCGCATTTGCAAGTGTGACATCACTTTCTGATATGGCACCAACTTCTCCTCGGATGACATTGACATGAAAACCTTCGATATCAATTTTTTCTAGGAGTCCTTTAAGGGCTTCAATTGAACCATTCACGTCGCCTTTAATAATGAGATTAAGTTCTTTTTCAGATGATTCCATATCTCCCATAAGAGATTCAAGAGACGTTTTAGAACGTTTTTTAAGTTCTTTTTCTCGTTCGCGGGATTGACGTTCTTCTGCAATTTGGCGTGTCATTTTCTCATCATCAAATGCTTTAAAAATGTCACCAGCTTTTGGCACTTCATTCAGTCCTGTAATTTCAATTGGCATAGCAGGAAGCGCCTCTTTGTAACGTTTTTTTAAATCATCTTCCATCGTTCTTACTTTACCATAAGTATTACCACAAGCAAGATAGTCTCCGACTCTTAAGGTTCCAGATTCTACAATCAAGGTTGCTACTGAACCACGACCTTTATCTAGTCTTGCTTCAATGACTGTACCTTGTGCAAATCGTTTAGGATTTGCTTTTAATTCTTCTACTTCACTTACTAAGATAATCAGTTCTAATAATTGATCAATACCCTCGCCTTTAAGTGCAGATATTTTTACAAATGGAATTTGACCTCCCCATTCTTCAGGTGTTAATCCTTTTTCTGATAATGCTGTCATGACTTTTTCTGGATTGGCTTGAGGTCGATCCATTTTATTGACTGCTACGATGATTGGGACTTTTGCAGCTTTTGCGTGGTCAATTGCCTCAATCGTTTGTGGCATGACACCATCATCTGCAGCAACAACAATGATAACAATGTCCGTTACTTTTGCACCACGTGCGCGCATTTCTGTGAAAGCAGCATGACCAGGTGTATCGATAAATGTAACTTTTTCACCTTTGTAATCGACTTGATATGCACCGATATGCTGTGTAATACCACCTGCTTCAGATTGTGCAACACGTGATTTTCTAATAGTATCTAATAATGTTGTTTTTCCATGGTCTACGTGACCCATGATGGTAACAATGGGTGGACGTTTCACTAAATCTTTAGGATCATCTTCGATGTCCATTTCATCAAATCTCGTGACATCTGTGATGACTTCATCGACAACTTCAAATCCTTCTTCTATTGCAACAAGTTCAACAGTATCTCTATCAATGATTTGATTGACAGATGTCATCATACCCATGAGCATGAGTTTTTTAATGATTACAGCACTAGATACGTCCATTGCTTTTGCAACATCTGATACATTCATACCATCTTTGTAGGTAAGTATTTGAGGTCCTGATGGTTTAGCTTTTTTTGCTGTATGCTGCGTTGGTTTATGATATGCATTTGACTTTTTATTCATTGGTTTATTTTGTTTTGGCATAAGTTCACTTCCTTTTTTGATTAGAGAATATTTTTAAATCCCTCATCCAATATTGCAATGACTTTGATGTTGGTTTTACCAATGGATTGCGATAATTGTTCAGATGTTAATGATTCCAACACGTCTATGCCATAATAAGACGCTTTGTCTCTAATTTTTTTTTTCGTATTTTCCGATGCATCCTTTGCAAGTACAATTAATACTGCTTTTTTTTGACGCATTTTCTCAATAGATAATTCAGTTCCAACAGAAATTTTTCTCGCTCTATAAGCGAGTCCTAAGTTATTTACCATGACACATTGCCTCTAAAGTTTCATATAACGATGGATCGATTTCTGTTTCAAAATGTTTGCTTAATAATTTTCTTTGCTTCGCTTTTTTGATAACATCGATATCTTTTTTTATATAGGCACCACGGCCGTTCATTTTACCGGATGGATCAAAAACAACACCTTGTTCTTTTGTTTTTACGATGCGTAATAACTCTAGTTTAGGCAATTTTTCTCTAGTGATTAAACATGTTCTAAGTGGTGTATGTTTCATAAGACACCTCCTTAATATAAAATACCTTCCATAGCAGCATTTTGTTCGGATTTGATATCAATAGACCATCCACATGCTTGCACAGCAAGCTTAACGTTTTGACCTAATTTACCGATGGCAAGCGATAATTGATCATCTGGCACAATGGCTAATGCTGTTTTATCTTTTGGATTAATATTCGTCACAGCTACAACTTCAGATGGTTGTAATGCGTTTGCAATAAGTTCATGTTCATTGTCTGACCATCTGAATAAGTCGATTTTTTCATCACTTAATGCTCGAACGATTTCTTTAATTCTTGCACCACCTTCGCCGACACATGCACCGATTGGATCGACTTTTGGATCATTCGATTTTAGTCCTATTTTCGCACGATCTCCAGGTTCTCTACTGATACCCATAATCTCGATGATACCTTCTTTAATTTCAGGAATTAAGTTTTCGAGTAATTTAATAATGAGATTACTATGTGTTCTAGAAACAAATACTTTTGGCCATTTACCCTTCATTTCAACTTCAGAGACATAAACCTTAACATAATCCCCAGCATGAAAATTATCTTTTGGTAATGTTTCTTTTTTAGGAAGTAATGTTGTTAAATCTCTACCAATATCTAACCTGTAGAAGTCATCTTTGACATCAATCACTCGACATGATAACACATTACCTTCCATCGCTTTAAAGAAATTGAATAAATTCTCTTTTTGCATCGTAATGAGTGCTTCATTGAGTCTGCTTTTAAAATCACGTACTGCAAAGTGTCCAAAATCTTGCGGAGATACTTTGGTTTCAATAATATCACCAACTTTTGCAGTTTTTTTAATTGCTTTTGCTTCATCTAATAATAATTGCGTGAAATTCTTTTCGTTGTCTAATGAATATTCTTCAACAACAAGTTGTTGTGTATATAAAAGAAGTTCATTTTTTTCTTCTTTTAATTCTACTCGGCAAGAACGGACATCAAATGCCTTTTTGCATCCTGCAATCAATCCTTGAACAAATGCTTCTTTGACTTGTTCTACTGTTAATGCTTTTTCTTCAGCAACTAAATCAATGTTTTTAAAAAATTCTTTACTAATCATATTTTTCTCCTAAAATTTTACTGCTCTTCTTGCAGTAGATATCGTTTTTATCGGAATGACTTTTTTTATTTTTTTTGTTTTTTCTAAATATTCAATCGTGATCGTATCTTCTTGACGCTCGATCAAATCTGCATAACCTTTATAATAATCAGAGACTAAATATATGTATTTTCCTAGTGCTTGATCATAATCTTTAAATGTTTCCAAAGGCCTCTCTATGCCTACTGATGACACTTCAATTACAAAGTGATCTGGAATCCATGAGTCATCCAATTGTAAAATCTCATGATGGAATCGTTCAAGTGCTTCAGTGTTGATTGGTCCGTCATCATTATCCACAAGAATCTCTATTCCTTGTTGTCCAAATATCATCGTTTGACGAACGTCATATAATTCAAAAGGATGCCTTTCTACCATTTCCATTAATTTTTGTTTCAATTTTTCAATCATGAATCCCTCTCAATAAAATTGAGCGGAACAATGTCCCACTCATGAAGTAATTTTATTATATCACAAACAGTTCATGAAGGCAATCTAAAGTCATACATTTATCTTTCATGCAAATGATTTGCAAGTATTGCAAACTATGTTATAATTTAGTTGCAAATGATTTGCATAAAATAATAAACATAAAGAGCATGATATAATGAAAAAATATATAATTCTTATAATACTAATACTATCTGGCACATTTTTAACAAGCTGTCAAAATAATGATAAAGATGTGTATCAAATTGTCACAACCTTGTTTCCTCAATATGATATCGTACAAGCCATTGTTGGAGACGAAATGAGTGTAAAAAACGTCTTACCATTTGGTATAAGTCCACATAGTTTTGAGATTACTTCAAAAGATCGCCAATATATAGAATCCTCAGAATTATTTATTTATACTTCCGATGAATTGGAAAATTGGGTAAAGGATCTATCCCTTACACAGACTCTTGTTTTGAATTTAGAACTCGAACTTGACTTAGAACATGATGATGAAGAACATGATGTCCATTTTTGGACAAATCCTCATACAATGGAAGACATGGTGAATCTAATTTTAACCCACTTAATCGAAATAAAACCTTCTTCTGCTGACTTCTTCACTGAAAATGCTAATGCATACATAGAAACACTCGAATCACATGTAGCAGAATTAGAAAACTTTTTAACTGCTTACAACAATGACACAATCACATTATACATCGCTGGACATAATGCGATGGCTGAATTTGGAGAATATTTTGGATTGAATATCATCTCATTGTTTCCTGATTTTATTCCTGATGCTGAATTATCATCTCTAGAGTTATCAAATTTTATAGATGCTTTGATAGCAAACGATATAAAAGCATTCTTTATTGAACCAGTGTTTGATCAGGAACCACTTGCAGCAATGACAATACAATCTGCACTATTAGAACAAAACCAAACAGTATTTTTCTATGAACTACATCAATTTCATAATGTTAGTCAACAAGACTTTGAAAATAATATCACTTTGTTTGATATTTTTGAAAATAATATCAACAACATCAAACATGTAATAGAGGAAAATTATGGTTCAAGTTAATCAAATAAATATGATTTTTGGCCAATATGAGGCTCTAAAAGACATCACCTTTACAATTGATAAAGGTGATTTTCTGCATGTTGTTGGACCAAATGGAAGTGGCAAATCGACACTCATCAAACTCATGGTCAACTTATTAAATCCCACAAGTGGATCTATTCATATGGATACCTCTCGTATTGGGTACTTACCACAAGCGTTACATGTGTCTGATCATGTGCCAATGAGCGTTGAGGAAGTATTAAAAAATATTTCAAAAAGTGATGCTGATATCGATGGATGGTTAGAGATGATGCAAATGACACCTTATAAAAAATCAGCAATGAAACATTTATCTGGCGGACAAAAACAACGCATATTTCTTATTCGAGCACTTCTTTTAAATCCTGAAGTTCTTATCTTAGATGAGCCTACAAGTGCACTTGATCCAGCATTTAGAGAATCTTTTTTACAATTACTTCATCACCTTCAAAAAACACATAATATGACCATTATTCACGTCACACATGATCTTACAGATATTGTCAAAAAAGACTGTAAAGTCTTATACATTGACCAGAGCATGAAATTTTTCGGGGATTTTGATGCTTATGAAAACTTTTCCCATGAAGGACATCATCATGCTTGATTTTTTTACATATGCGTTTCTTCAAAATGCACTATTGATAGGTGTCATATTATCTATTTCAGCATCACTACTAAGTCCTTTTTTAGTACTTAATCAACAAGGGATGATTGCACACGGTTTATCTCATGTAAGTTTTACTGGTTTTGTTATTGGATTATTATTTTTTGATCAACCTTTATGGTTAGCAATCCCTTTTGTTGTCGCTTCAAGTGTACTCATCCAATATTTGTCAACAAAAATAAAACTTCAAGGGGATGTTTCTATCGGCATTGTAAGTTCTGTTGCATTTGCCATTGGGTTAATATTAGTAAAAACAAGTGCCAATTTCAATGTATCCATTGAATCTCTGCTTGTAGGAAATATTTTTACATTAAGACAAGGTGATATCTTCCTGAGTTTTCTCATACTTTTTTCCATTGGCATCTTTGTGAAAGTGATGTATCAAAAACTTTTTTTAATGACTTATGATGAAAATTATGCATTATTTTTAAACGTCAATGTGAGTCTATTAAGATATAGTCTTGCCATCTTAACATCATTATTTATTGTTATAGGTGTTCGGTCAATAGGTGTTCTACTCATCACATCGCTCATTATTTTTCCAGCAGCCATTGCTTCTAAAGTGTCTCATACATTTAAACATACATTGATTTTAGGGGTTGTCATTGCGACATTAGCAGCCATCATTGGTATCGTTATTTCACATCCACTGAATATTCCTGCAAGTGCATCTATCATTTTAATCTATACTGTTTTTTTCATACTAAGTTTTGTATTCAAACGTGGAGGTATCCAAACATGAGAATGACATCTCAAAGAAAAAAAATACTTGAAGTTCTACATCAACATGACTTACCGATGACATGCGATGATATTCATGTCATGATTAAAGATGATAAGTTGAATTTATCAACAGTTTATCGTTCTCTTGAAAAATTTTATGAAGATCGTCAAGTATTTAAAACAATCATCAATCAAAAACAATATTATTACACAGGTCACCATCATCACTTTTTGGTATGTATTGGATGTGAAAAAATGATTCCTGTTGGTTGTCATATCGAAGGAAAAGAAAAAGCCATAGGTCAACCCTATGGCTTTCAAGTAACACATCATGACATGACGTTATATGGATATTGTGAACATTGTCAATAATTTTAACCAAAACGTCTAGGATCTTCTGAAAGTTGATCCAGTAATAAAACATCTTCTTTTGAAATTGAAAAATCTAAGTCTGCATTTTCTTCCATGCGGGCTTTTTTTGTTGATTTTGGCAGTGGTAAAGTGTTGTGTTCTAGTGTGTAACGAATCAATATTTGTGCAGGTGTTTTTTGATATTTTTCAGCAAGAGATACAACGAGTGGCGTATTCAACGCATGTCCAATCGCAAGCGGTGAGTATGCTTCTACTAAAATATGATTTTCTTGACAGAATGCAATGGTTTCTTTTTGTTTTTGAAAATGCCCAGCGAAAAATGCGATTTGATTTACGTGTGGTACTACACCAGTTCTCGCAATTAAATCCTTTAAGTCATCGACATTAAAATTTGAAACTCCGATGGCACGGATTTTTCTTTGCTCATAAAGTTCAATCATTTTTTTCCAAGCTTCTGCGTTACCTTCTTTACATTCTTGGCCAATATTTGACCAAGGCCATGGAGCATGAATTAAATATAAGTCTAAATAATCTAATTGTAGCCGTTTAAGAGTTTCATAAAAATATGATTCTGTCTCTTCATATGTTTTGATGTGTGATGGCAATTTTGATGTAACAAATAGTTCAGATCTCTTTATATGGGCATCCTTAATAGCTTGGCCAACACTTATTTCGTTTTCATAAACATAGGCAGTATCAATATGTATATAGCCTACATCTAATGCATCTATCACAGCTTGATATGCAATGTCTCCATTAGGTACTTGCCAAGTCCCAAATCCAACTTTTGGAATTTTGACACCATTATATAATTCAAATGTTTCTTTTAACATGTGATCCTCCTTATTTGATCATTTTATAAATAATATATGTAGATGAAGTGGCAATCATCAATAAGATGATGCCAATGTAAAGATTTAAAAAAGCATATGTTGTGGATACCAAGATCGTTCTAGAAATGTATAACCCAATATACACATATAAACTATATTCTAACAATGTTTTCTCTTTTGGCGTCATGAGTTTCATTTGCGTGGATGCTTTTTGATAGTGCTTATACATAAAAATTGCAAATATGAAAGCAACAAAAAATATCAATGCTTGCGCGAGCCCCTCTTCATCGATGATGGCAACCAATATGGCGTAAATTGAGAGCAACATCAACATGATATGTGCGTAAAATCTTAATAGTAAATATTTATATGGAATATTCATAATGACTCCTTTTATGTTATAATGCATGTGAGGTAAATCACATGAGAAAAGCTATGTATCCAGGAACATTTGATCCAATTACAAAAGGTCATGTCGATGTCATTGAACGTGCAGCAAATCTAGTTGATACACTCTATGTTGTTGTTGCTGATAACATGCATAAATCTCGTTCATTTTCTGTTGATCAAAGAATTGACTTTGTTCAAAAAGCGACAAAACACATTCCTAACATTGTCATCACATCTACAAGTGACTTAGTCGTAAGATTTGCTCAAGAACATGACATTCAATTGTTAGTTAGAGGGCTAAGAAATATTCAAGATTATGAAAATGAATATGCACTTTATCAATATAATCGAAACATAAATCCAAATATTGAGACGGTTATATTATTTCCATCCTCAAGAAATCATTTCGTATCATCTTCAGCAATCAAAGAATTAATTTTTCACGGTGCAGAGATTGACCTTTATATTCCAGAAATCATCATCGAAGATGTTAAAAAAGGAATTCTAAGCCATAAGTAATTGATGTTTGATAAAAAATTCATATAATAAATCGTGTTTGATATGAGGTGCAATCAGTTGTGCCTCTTTTTTTAATGCATCAAATCTCGAATTATCCATGGCGATGCCGATATCTGCTATTTTAATCATCGATACATCGTTTAATCCATCGCCAACAGTAATTAATTGTTCATAAGGATCTAATTGTCTTAAATACTGTATACCTGAGGCTTTGTGCACATGCGGATAAATAAAATCTGCACCTCCAACATGCCAAGGAAAACAATGAAACTGAGTAAGTTTATTAGATACATTTTTAATATCATCATCAGAATCAGCAAATATCCACATTTGATAAATCGATTGGTTCAAATAAAACTTAGGATCTACAATTGGATGTATGCCTCTTAGTGTCTGCATGGCATGGTCCACGCGTGTATCTGGAAATAAAATCGCATCATCTTTTTCACTTACCATACCTATATTTATGTTTGTATCTTTTAAGATATGTAAAACATGCTCTATATCTTTTAATGAAATTGGAGTGTCATGAACGAGTTTTCCTTTCAAATATAGCATCGCACCATTAATGAGGACCATATGATCAAATAATGGAATGATATCTTTGACAATTTTTAGTTTTTCTAAACTTCGTCCAGTTGCTAAACCTAGAATCGTATTTGGTTGTTTTTTTAATGCATGCAACAATTTTAAGGTATTTGGTAAAACGCGACCTTCATCGTTGAAAAATAATGTGTTATCTAAGTCAAAATAATAGGCTTTTTTCATAATTTCCTCACTGATATTATAGCATATGAGCATGAAAGCTATGATTTATAAAGGAAATGTTATACAATAAAGATAACCAGAAACGATTCGGAGGAAAGATATGAGTCAAGACTTGCTTAAATCAGGCGAGATAGGTTTTTTCGCTTTAGGTGGTTTAGGTGAAGTTGGGAAAAATATGTATGTGTATGAAATCGAGAAACAACTTTTCGTTGTAGATTCTGGCATTTTATTTCCCGATGAACACTTATTAGGAATCGATTACGTCATTCCAGATTTTTCATATTTAGAACAAAACCAAGATCGTATTGTTGGTCTTTTTATCACGCACGGTCACGAAGATCATATCGGAAGTATTCCCTATTTATTAAAACAAGTAAAAATTCCAAAAATATATGCTGCTGGAATTGCAGTTGATTTTATTGAACATAAATTAAATGAACATAATTTATCATCTGTCCCACCCATTGAAGAATTTAAAAGCTATTATAAATATACTTTTAAAAATACTGAAGTTTCATTCATAAGGTTGACACATTCAATTCCAGATATGTTTGGCATCGTCTTTAGAACACCACTCGGAATTTTATTTCATACTGGGGATTTTAAAATTGATTTTACTCCAGTCGGTCCCCCTGCAGAATATCATAAGCTCACGCAAATTGGACAAGAAGGTGTCCTACTATTGTGCAGTGATTCTACGAATGCAGAACGTGATGATGTCATTCAATCAGAAAGTGTGATTGGCGAATCCATCAATGAACTTTTTGCTAATATTCATGGACGTATCATCATTGCAACGTTTGCTTCGAATGTCTATAGAATTCAACAAATCATTGAATCTGCTATCAAAAATCATCGAAAAATAGCTGTATTTGGTCGTTCAATGGAACGAGCAATTGAAATTGGGATTCAAAGTGGATACATTAAAGTACCTAAAGATGCGATCATTAAAGCTGAGCATGTATCTAAAATGAAACCTTCAGAAATCGTGATTTTAGTGACAGGGTCTCAAGGAGAACCACTTGCGGCACTCACGAGAATCGCAACCAATAATCATCGTTTTATTCAAGCAATGGCAGGTGATACTGTTGTGTTTTCTTCTTCTCCTATCCCCGGTAATTCAGAACCAATTAATAAAACAATCGATAAATTATATCGACTTAATGTCAATGTCATCACACATGGTCCGATTGCTGACACGCATACTTCTGGACATGGTAACCGTAGCGATTTAAAAATGATGTTATCACTACTTAAACCTAAAATGTTTATTCCAGTCCATGGTGAACACCGTATGCAAAGACATCATCAAGATCTAGCATTACAATGCGGCGTTGATAAAAAAAATATTCTTATTTTAGATAATGGAGACGTTGCTGCAATCTCAAAGAATGCTATAAGACTTGCAGGATCTGTACCTTCAGGCGAAATCTATATCGATGGTACAGGCATTGGTGACATTGGTTCACAAGTGATTAAAGAAAGAAAAGTATTGTCTGAAGAAGGTTTATTTTCAATTATCATCACTTATGATAGTAATACAAGAAAACTTTTGAATCATCCAACCGTCATCTCAAGAGGATTCATTTACATGAAAGGTAATGAAGCCATCACTTCAAATTTATCCAATGAAGTTGAATCTATTATTCATCAGGAACTTAATAAAAAAATGATCAACCCACAAACAATAAAACAAGTTGTGATTGATCATTTATCTCAAATCATACATAAGCTTACGCTTCGAAAACCTTTAATTATTCCAATTCTTGTCGACTTAGCCCAACAAAGTTAACACTTTGTTGGTTTTTTTTATGAACGCATTATCGACATTAAATACTTCTCCTAACATCGCACCAATGAGCATCCCTCTATCTGAGGATGCACCACCAATTTTAGTATTTAAGTGCAAGCCTTCTTCAAAGCTATTACTATGATAAACAACATGAAAGATGACCGGTACGGCATGGTCGATGTGACACGCAGTACCAGCATATTTTGCAATATATTTTTTTGAATCTGTCATTTGAGTCGCTTGTATAAATGTTTCTAATTTATCTTCTGGAAGTCCATTAATTATTTCTAGAATCAATTCCTTATGAGGTCTTTTTTTTGCATGTTTGAAGAATGTATCCAGCATATTGAAATACAACAAATAATCTGGATGACTTGCAAAAACATTCGTAAATTTGAGCGCACGTGATGTTGTAAGTCCAACCTGATGACTATCAGGCTAATCAATATACCGGTTATATCCAGAAAGGTGTGTATGACATTTTGAATCTGGAATATCCAGAACGCTTTTACCTCGGTCTGGTACGTGCCCTGTCTTTCAGCCGTCTGACCCAGTCGCAGCAACATTTAATAGAAGAGCTGGAAACAGCACAGACTCAGGCACAATTACTGGTTGAAGACAGTAACAAAGCGATAGCCACCATTCAGGAAGGCATTCACATTCAGGCCAATGAAGATTACCTGAAACTGTTTGGCCTGAATTCTGAAGATGACATTATCGGTTTGCCTTTACTGGATCTGTTACAACCACAAGATCTAAACGAATTTAAGACCCGTTTTAAGAAAATTTCCCAAGGTCAGTTCGAGCTGGGTGGTTTTGAAATTCATTCAACCAATCTAAAGATTGCTGCAGTCAACCCCCTCAAGCTTGAGTTCCTGGTTTCTACCAGTGAAGAAGATGCTCTACAGCTAACGATTGATACTGCTAAAACTCAATCTACTACAACAACTGAAAAAGCAGCAGTCAAG
>JALQTF010000074.1 GCA_023264085.1 Acholeplasmataceae bacterium | reverse complement strand
TTCTTGACATTTCATCATTGGTCATCTTTAAATAGTCTTTCATGATGTGATAAGCTTCTGTAATGAGTTGAATATCTCCGTATTCGATACCATTATGCACCATCTTAACGAAATGACCCGCACCATCTTCACCAACCCAATCGCAGCATACACTTCCGTCTTCAACTTTCGCTGCGATACCTTGTAAAATAGGTTTTACTAAAGGCCATGCTTCTTTTGATCCACCAGGCATGATAGATGGTCCTGTAAGGGCACCTTCTTCGCCTCCAGATACACCTGTTCCGATAAAGAATAACCCTTTTTCTTTTAAATATTGTGTACGTCTTGTTGTATCGTGATATAAAGAGTTCCCACCATCAATGATGACATCGCCTTTATCTAAAAGCGGAATCAGTTGTTCAATGACCATATCCACTGGTTTTCCCGCTTTAATCATCAGCATTACTTTTCTAGGTTTTTTTAACATCGATACAAGTGTTTTAACATCATCGGTACCACCGATAGGAAAGCCCTTTGCACGACCATTTAAAAAAGTATTTACCGTTTCAATTTTTCTTGAATTCACAGCAACAGAAAATCCTTTAGAAGCCATATTTAAAGCGAGATTTTCTCCCATCACTGCAATTCCAATTAATCCTATATCATATAACATCATTGATTACCTCTTTTTTTATAAGATAGATACTATATCATTGTATATGTAATTGACATTTGAGTCAAGGCAAAGAAGTTTACATAAATGTTGACTTAAATCAAAAAATAATATATTCTATTATAGCGTTATGGAGTAGTACTCAAGTGGTTAAGAGGACGGTTTGCTAAACCGTTAGGTCGGGTTACCGGCGCGAGGGTTCAAATCCCTCCTGCTCCGCCACTTGTGGCCCGTTGGAGAAATGGTTAACTCACATGCCTTTCACGCATGCATTCACGGGTTCGAATCCCGTACGGGTCACCAAATATATCCGTGAGAAAGTCAGCATATATGCTGGTTTTTTTATTTATAAATTCGACAGTTAACGTAATATTAAAAAAATTTATTGACAAAAAATCAGTAAAGTGATAACATTAAAATGTAAACGTTTACAGCCGACGGCTGTAATAAATAGTGAGAAAATTCGAAACGTTTCGATTTCGAAAAAACTATAGGAGGTCTCACATATGAAAAAATTAGCAAAGCTCTTCAGCCTATTTGCTATTCTAGGTTTGGTTGTTGGTCTCACATCCTGTGTTACATCTGATCCAGATCCAGATCCAACTATTACAGAAATAAATGCACTAGGTGATTTTGTTGATGGTGGTGATTCGGTGTATACACTTGATATAAATTCAACAAATGCATTATCATTAACATTTGAAAAAGCGACATTTACATATGCAAATGTGAATAAAGTTTTAGAGGGTGATTTCACTGCAATGAAGTCTTTAAATATTACGCTTCAAGGTAGTGGCGTTGCTGTTTTGGTAAAACTTGAAACATCTGATGGTTCAGTTGCAAAAGAAGTTCAAGTTAATGCAAATGCAACACAACAATCATTTGATTGGGATTTATCAGCTGAAACTGAATTACTTGCTGATCTTGCCAAGATCTATTTATTTGCTGCTCCAGGGCAAGCAGAGGTTTCAGGGTCTGTGTTGGTTTCTGAATTGATTTTTACTGAAGATTCAGCAAGCGAAAATATCATTGAATCAGGATTTACTGATTTTGTTACACCTGATCCTAATGTTTATGATGGTTCTGGTGAACAATTTAACATCGGAAACTTTTACGATGGTGGTGATGGACTTTACAATGTTGAAGAAATTGATGGTGAGTTTGTTATAAACTATGATAAACCAGAAGGTGCTAACGTATGGGCATTTATTCGCGCAGACATTCAAGGTAAATTTAGTGATTTTGGTCGCTTAGTTTTCGAATTTACTTCAACAGCTGATATTGATCTTATATTGAAACTTGAAGGTACCTCGGGTAATTCTGAAGTACGTGTAACAGGTACTGGAGAACCACAAACTGTAATATTTGATTTGTTAGCATTATTACCTGCACAATTAGATAATTCAGATAAAATCATTATATTTGGTGCCCCAGGTACGACAGGTTCTGGTGAAATCACATTACATAGTGTTCGATTTGAAACACCGCTTGTTGATATAAACGAAATGGGATGGTATGCGTTAGATGCTGGTGTTTATACTCCAACAATCAATAACGATGGAACTGTTACAGTGGATTATAATAAAGTTGATGGAAATCAATGGTCAGTAATGGTTTTAGATATACCAGAAGCTTATCAAGGATTAAATGTGTTACGGTTAAGTCTTTCAGGTGCAGAAAATGATAACTTCATTGTGAAACCAAACGATGATGGCGCACTTGAACAAAATGTGACATTAGATGCTAGCGGTACAATAGATTTAGAATTTTTAAATGCTGGTGGATTTACTAAAATTGTCTTATTCGCATTCCCTAATGTTGCACCTGTTTCAGGACAATTTACGATTACAAATGCCGAACTTGACTATCAAGCTGCTGATTTTGACCCAACAGTCGTACTAGATGTTAACAGCAATTGGGCAGAAAATGATGCAGGTACATATTCAATTTCTTATCCTGAGGGTGAACCTACAAAAGTTATATATGTGAATTCAAGCTGGCAATTTATGATTCAAAACTTTAATGTTGAAGATGTTGTTGGTCTTAACACGTTAACATTAACATTATCAGGTACAGCTGGAAAAAATGTTCTAGTTAAACCAAATGATGACTATACCATGGAAACACGAGTTGAATTTACGGATGATCAACCTGTCACAGTTGTCTTCTATGCAGATGGATTTTCAAAAATATTAATGTTTGCTGAAGGTGGTACGGAAGGTGCCATTGGTACATTCTATATTCATGAAGCTACATTATCTTATACATATATGCCTGAAGAAGTGAATGATATGAACGGATATGTTATCACTGAAGGTGAAAATGGTTTAGATGTTGCATATGATAAAGCGGGTAATGGTTGGGCATTCTTAGGTATTGACTTTGATCCACTACTTACTACAGGTCTTAATACATTAACCGTAACTTTAACAGGAACAGCTGGTGAATCTGTATTACTTAAACCAAATGATAACGGAGCATTAGAACAAACCGTTACATTTACAGATGACCAACCAATAACAACAGTGATTACATATGATGCATTTACCAAACTTATTATGTTTGCAATGCCTGGCGACGGTGCTGCTTCTGGTCAATTCACTATTAATTCAATAACATTGACATATAAAGAACCCGACTTTGATGGTGCAGTTCTTTATGATGGTAATAATGGATGGGTGTCACTTGATGCAGGTATTTATACATTCACAGATGTTTCAAACGGTGTCCAAGTAGACTACAACAAAACTGCTGGTCAAGATTGGGTCGTTGCAATTAGTGATTTTGATTTAGATGCTGTTGCAGGTATGAATCAACTTACTGTTGTCTTATCAGGAGGAACTGAAGGCGTCCAAGTTTTACTCAAACCAAATGATGATGGAGCACTTGAACATTGGGTGACATTCGATGCAAATGGTGAGGCTTCAGCAACAATCATGAATGCTTCAGGATTTACAAAACTTGTGTTGTTTGCTGAGGCAGGAAAATCTCCGGCATCAGGAACATTCGTGATAGAAAAAGTAGAACTTGCGTTCTCAGTTGATTTGAAAAATGCATCAGGATGGATATCTCTAGTTGATGGAGCATATACAATGACAGAAGTTAATGGAGATATTCAAGTTGATGTTAATAAAAATGCTGGTGATGATTGGGCTGCAATT
This sequence comes from Acholeplasmataceae bacterium, assembly GCA_023264085.1. Classification (GTDB taxonomy): domain Bacteria; phylum Bacillota_I; class Bacilli_A; order Acholeplasmatales; family Acholeplasmataceae; genus UBA8290. Next base: position 14,137 of record JALQTF010000074.1, on the reverse strand, counting down.
AAATACGAAATATCAGCAGATACTGCCGGTCTAAATACACTCGTAATTAGAATTACTGGTGGTACAGAAGGACAACAAGTTCTCATTAAACCAAATGATGACGGTGCATTAGAACAAATGCTCACATTTAATGCAGATGGCGAAATCTCAGTAGAATTATCTGTTGATGCAACCATTACTTCAATGATCGTATTCGTATTACCGGGGACATCTCCAGCGACGGCACAAGTTGTCATTGAACATTTTGTCTTGACATATACAGAAGGAAACTAAGTTTAAAAATCATAAAGAGAGAACAAAGAGGAAACATTGTGTTTCCTCTTTTTTGTATAAAAAAAGAGACTACTCGTCTCTTTTAAATGTTATGATTACATCTTTTAAATCATTAGGCAATTTTGGATTAATGATTGTTTTACCATGATATCGTTGAATACCATATATTCCAGAAATAATTTGGTGAATTAATATTCCTGGACCCGAGGAATAAATGCGCCATCCACCTTTTACAGGAACGTCGCCAGTCTTTAATAAATGAAAATTATTTTTTGCATCATATCGATCATAAAACCAACCATCAGAAGAAGAAAAATAAGTATTTCTTTGTCTTGGAGAAGCGTGTTTTACTGTTTCAATAAGTTTGATTGGATGTACCATATCTAATCCTTCATAGGCTCGATTATAGTATCCAGTGGTAAGCATTGCTTCTATATATCTTATGTGAGCGTGTACATATTGAAGACCTATTTCACGCCCAAAATTTGCTGCTGTTTCTGCACGATTGAAGTGTTTTTTATAACCACCCAAATACGTGACAGGCTTATCCATCAAACGCACTCCATCGGGATATTTTAAGTGGTTATCAATGATATTAATGTAAGCTTTCGTTTGATTTTCTGATGAAAGTCCTGCAATCATTGAACGGATAAGCGGAAGCAAACGATAAGAAAGCATCGTTTCAGTATCTCGTGGATGAAGTAAATACGTCGTTTTTTCATTGAACACAACAAAGCCAGTTGGAATATCATCAGGAAGTAAATGTTTTTTTCTAGCATCTTTAACGTTTGAGATCAATGAATTTAAGTGCTCAGCATATACAGCATCAAAATGTTTTATTTCATTGGCAAAGGATTCAATACTTTGAATCATTAATGCTGCGGTCCATCCTGAGACCATACGCTCTTTGAGTGTTTGGTTAGCAGGTTGTAAAGTATCATCCCAATCGCCACCTCCATAAACAGGTAAGTCATGAATGACATTGTTAAACATGGAGTTAATTTGATGCTTAACATGTTCGTAAAGGGTGTAGGGTTGTGTATTCGCATGATCATTTAAAGAAAAGTAGGGAATCAACGATGAAAGTATGGATAAATCTCCAGTTTGTCTTAAATAATATGCAAGTGCTTTTAATGGCCAATAAATGATATCTCCATGAGATTCATGTGCTTGTATATGCGAATATTTGTCATACATAAACCATTGAGGAAAATCACCAGTTTCTAAGAATTGTTTTCCATATACAGTAAGTAAGATATGTTTTAAAGCTGGATCGTATTGGACGGCAGAGAAAAATTCAAAAGGTCCTTGACAAACATCTCTTGTACCCCAAGCGGCTCCATTATATTGTTCTAAACCATGAGGTGATGCATAATGTATAAGTGCGTTATGAGCATACCAATACACCATATGAACGTCTGCTTTCACCTGCTTTGTAGGATGACTTAAATCAAAATTTCTAAGCAACTTTTTATAAAAAACTTTTCCTGATTCAATTGCTTCATCATGTGTAAAATTGCTAAAGGCAACATCTCCATAATTTCCTGCGATACGTATCTCAAACGTATTGTTTAATGTAAAAACGCCTTCAATAACTCCAGATGTTATAGGATTAAATGTGACCTGTTGATTGGTTTGAATGCTATATGTTAAATCTGAGTAGTATGGATGTGCCATTGAATCATCAGGCATCTTGATATTAAGTTGATTTTGAGTTTCATTGATTTCTATATCATACATCCATTCTTGTGGTCCCATGAGAAGTTGCATTGTCATTACCATCTCATATTGTATGTTGTTGTTAGAATGTATTGACAATAGAGTCTCTGTTGTATCAACATGACCACTGAGAGTAATTGTTAAAGTATCATTTTCTAATACATATCGCCATGTGACATGTTGAAGACCAACTTCAAAAAGGGATGGCATCCCCAATAATTTATACACGCCATTGATTTTCAAGTATAAACGCAATCCAGCCATACGATGAAGTAATAAAGGGTTTCTATGATCACCTAACATTTTATGAAATGATGTGTTGCCTAGTGATACGTGACTCATAAAAACACCAGACATATATGCAGTTGTTGCATGAACATGATCAGATGCTTTTAAAATGTCCCCTTGCAAAATAATATGTCCTTGAGAACGCTCAAGCGTCACTTCTTTTTGTTGTGTCATGACATGTGTATGATCATCCAAAAAGAATGAAAATAGTTGTTCGTTATTAAATTCTTCGTAACTTCTTTGTGGGTATAAAGACTGAATGTCTACGATATCTAATGATTTACCAGCTAAAAGTTCAGCATTTAAATATTGGCATGGTTTACGTTCAAGCAACGTAAGTGATTCAGGTATGAAGCTTGGAAATTTAACAGTCTTTGGTTCATTTATCGGTGTATCATGATGTGGTTCAAAATAGCCGTAAAACTGACAAGTGATACTTTTATTAGAAACCTCAATTGTATCACTTTGTAAAGTTAGATAACTGCTTTCATATTGATAAACGCGATTTTCTAAGACATCGAGGTTCATGGCATGTATTTTTCCATCAAGCTTTTGCTTTGTCGTAAAAAATTGCATGGCATCTGTGACATAACCAATAGTCTTTTCACGCATACCCATTTGAAAGAATGCAGGTTGCCCTTGGTTTTGCCTTGCACACAAGGTAAAACCAGTATCATTAGAAAAAGATTTAAAATCGATGTATTGAACGATATAAGCTTCGTTGTTTAATATACCATTAATATCTTGAATACCAATATCTTGACCGTAATATAATTGTACTTTATGTTGATGAGATGAAGACAAAGAAACATCATATGTCCAACCTGAAGGATATAATGTTAGCTTTATCGTGTAATGAATATCTTCAACTTGACCTTGATAAATCATCCCTTGTTCAAATTGATAGACATGGGTGTAATACGTTTGATTTAATAACTTATAATATCGATAATCATCATTGAATCGTAAATAAATATTTGATAATTGTCCATCAATATCATTCCCTTGTTGTAGATTAATTTGTATATTATGATACATGAAATCAAAGACATCACCATTAGGAAGTGTTCTAAGAATTAAGTGATCTTGTTTGATTTCTCTTAAGTTTAACTGATTATGTAATATCATGATGAGGTCTCCAATCGATGATGATTTCTTTTGTATCTTTTGAATTAAATCCATACATCAAAGTTAAAGTAGATGGATCAAAATGTTGATTTTTATCTTCATCATAAATGATGAGATCATGTATAGATATTGAAAACTCAACAAGGACTTTTTCATATGGATTTAGCAATTGCTTTTTGAAATGAATAAGTTTTTTAACTGGCCGAACAGGAATAGAAGGATGCATATTCATATAAATTTGTAAAACTTCCTTAATAACAAAATTAGATTTGTTTTCTATTTGAAAAATTAAAGTTAAAGGAGACGAACCGTCCCAGTGATTCTTTAACTCAGTTATTAACGCGACGGATGCTTCGCCATAAGTTAGTCCATATCCAAAAGGATATAAAGGTGTAAGATCTATATCTAAATATTTGGTTGTATATTCTGAATTATGAGGATCAAACGGCCTACCAGTATTAAAATCATGATAACTCATCGGATATTGACCAACATGTCTCGGCAAACTCATGGGAAGTTTCCCTGATGGACTTACGTTTCCCAATAATATGTGTGTGATAACTTCGGCATGTTTACTGCCTAAAAACCAAGTGTATATGATGGCATCCGCAGCTGTGATCGATGTTAAATTTAATGGTCGTCCACCATGAACTAATACAATTGTCGGAATATTGTTTTTCTGAAGTGTTTTTATTGCTTCTGAAGCTTGCAGATCAATGTCAATACCTACTTTGGATTTAGATTCACCTGAATCGTATTCACCCTCACCAGTAGTTAATATGACAGCATCTACATCTTTAATATGTGATACATCGTAAGATTCAGAAACTGAAACCAAAGTCATGTCTTTAGATAATGTTTGGGCATATGTTTGATTTTGACTTGATTGCCCATGCCAATGCCAAGCTCCAAGTAGTGCTTGTGATTTAGAAAAAGGTCCAACAAGAGCAATTTTCTTCATTTTATTTAATGGCAAAACACCATTATTCTTTAGAAGTACTGGAGATTCTAAACTTAGATCTACTGCAGCATTTAAATGTTTTTCTGAACGTACAAGAGTTTTTTCACGACTTTTAGAAGCACCTTTATATGGATCATCAAATAATCCTAAGTGCTCTTTGAGTGCAAGTATTTTATAGACGGCATCATCAATTTGCTTCAAGGTAATCTTTCCATCATTTAGTAATTTTTTTCCATATGTTAAATAAGTAGAAGATCCCATTTCTATCATGAGCCCAGCGTGTAATCCAAGCTCGGCAGCGTGTTCATCATCTCTTGCAGCACCGTGAGCAACTGTTTGATGAAGTGCATCAAAATCACTTATGATTACACCATCAAAACCCATTTGTTTTTTTAAAATCTCTTGGGTAAGTTTGCGGTTGATTGTTGCTGGTATACCATTAAAAGTATTAAAAGCAAGCATACACATTTCGCTGCCTGCATCAATCGCCACTTGATAGCTTGGTTGATAAACATTGTAGAAACGCTCATAACTCATATCAACAGTATTGTAATCTCGTCCTGCTTCACTAGCTCCATATCCAGCAAAATGTTTAAAACAACTCGCTAAATATCCGACATCTTTAGGGTTACCATGGTGGTAACCATCAACCGCTGCTTTTGTCATTTTTTCGTTGAGTAATGGATCTTCACCATAACCTTCCATCACGCGTCCCCACCTAGCATCGCGCGATAAATCAACCATTGGTGCAAAAGTGACATGAATACCAGCGGTAGATGATTCAACTGCAGCAATCGCATTCATTTCTTTAGTAAGATTTGGATTGAATGATGCTGCTTGAGCAAGCGGGATTGGAAAAATGGTTTCATACCCGTGAATAATGTCAGCCATGAATAGTGCAGGAATTTTAAGTCTAGAATGTTTTAAGATAATATTTTGGACGCTTATCATTTCATCAGCATCTTTGATACCTAATACAGAACCCGCAAGTAAATATTCCTGTTTTTTAAGTTCCAAGTCTCTCATATCACCATAAACAGTAGTTTTTGAGGCTTCAATAAACATGTGTGGGGGTAATTGAGTCATCTGGCCTAACTTTTCTTCAATTGTCATTTGATTAAGCAAATCTTTGATGTTCATAAAATGTCCTTTTTAGCAAGATGCTCGCCAGTATATTTTTCCAACAGGTGTTTCTTTTAAATCATGAGGAAAGCCTCTTAATATATCAATCATTGCAGTTGCTACTTGCTGTCCCCATTTTATGTGATCAATTCCAATTGTAGTAATGCTTGGATTCATATAATTTGTCATGAAGAAATTATCAAAACCTGCAATTGCGATATCTTCAGGCAAACGATACCCCTCTGCTTTAAGTGCCTGAGAAAAACCAATCGCACTTTCATCATTTGCACAGTAAACGAAATCAGGTTTTATTTTTTGAGCAATAAACGTTTGACCAACTTGATGTCCACCTTCAATGGTGAAATCACCTTGATAAAATTGATGATCATTAATTCCATGATCGTTAAGTGCTTTGACAAAACCAGCATAACGTTTGATTGCATTATAGGAGTCATCAGGTCCTGAAAGAAATCCATATGTTTGATATTTTTTTGAATCTATTATTTCGCTCATAAGTCGATACACAAGACCTTCATTATCTATAGTGTGCTGATACATATTTGTACCTGTATCCTCACGATCAAGAAAAATCATTGGCATACCTTTATCCGCGATAGGACGTATTAAATCTGTTCTTAAATTTGCATCAAATATAATGGCACCATCGACTTGTTTTTCTCGTATAAATGATTCAGAAGCTTTTCCTGATGACACGACAATATTATATTTAAAGCTTTGAAGCGTTTGTCTGATGCCTTCTAAAATATCACTGAAAACAGGACCTGAAAAACCATAAATGAAAACACCAATATTACCAGTTTTCTTTGTTTTCAAATGTCTTGCTGAAAAATGGGGTGAATAATTTAAGTCTTGGGCTGCTTTTAAGATTCTCTCTTTTGTTTTTGGATGTACATTTGGTACGTCATTTAATGCATAAGAAGCGGTAGATATAGACACACCAGCTTTAAGTGCAACATCTTTGATTGTTGACATAATTAACCTCTTTTCTTCCAGGATAAACGTTTCATCCCTTGTTGAATTCTTGCATGATTTGTAACTAATTTATGAATTGTTTGAAAAAGTACAGCATCTATTGATAACATTTCTAAACCCTTATCTATTGCAATGATTTTATCGGATACCCAAAGATCATTTTCTTGATTGAAAGCATCCATAAAACCATAAGTACCATTAAATCCAGGGATTTTTGATAAATATTCTAAAGAAGGTTGAATGATTTTTGGCATAAAAGGATATGCACCTACAATACTTAATGCAGAAACTGTACCATCTGTTTTTACTGTGTTTGTATGATTAGGAATTGCATGAAAAACACGATAACCTTTAGGTGTATCCGATGCATTAAAGCCAAATGCGTAAGTGTGAAAAGTTTTATAAATAGGTGATAAAGATTGTGATAAAGCTTGATGCGCTTGGGTTGCAATTTTAGCATTCTCATAAATACTAAAGCCGTTAGCATCCTCATAATTTTTCGTATCAATAAACGCTAAAGGGAAGTGATAAATAAATAATGTATTTGCAGGTGAATGCACATAAGTGTAGTGATTAAATTGACCAATAGGACGTTCTAAATTATCATAAAGTTCTTTTGCATCATCACCATCGTATAGTAAGTACATCATTAATTGTTCAGCGTACATATGCCAGTGATAAATATATCCTGGTTGTCCTTGAACGTAATCTCCCTCTTTATCTGGATTATATGCCATAGCAAAGACTTTTTTCCCTTGATAAATTGTAATAAACGATGACCAATCGATGCGATCAATAAGAAAATCAATATCTTTTTTGATGTTAACATCATTAAAATAGGCATCTATCGCAATGAGTCCCATCATCATCAACATTGTATCAATGGTGGAATACTCACATAATCCCCAACGGTCGCCTGTGGATCTATTTAAGAAATGTGGATAAAAACCTTTATAATGATCTAACCTTTTTAATGTTTTTAATGTTTTAAAAACAATTTCTTTAGCTGAATCTTTTGTAAGCTTATGACTCTCAACTGCGAGAATAAGGGCACAAAACATAAAGCCAGTAGCGGCAATGCTTGCTCTTTCTGGTAATTTCGAATGATCGGAAGTTAATCCATAACCTTCAGATCCATCAGTAAAATTAGTGTAATCTAAAAAGAAATGTTGAGTTTTTAAAAACATGTCATCAAGTTTAGGATATTTCATATATATGCCTTTCATAAAAACAGTAGAATTTGTTATAATAATTTATAGGAGAATACGATGATCAAAGTTAATCAAGGGCAATTTATTGTAAATGGAAAGCCTGAAATCATTATCGCTGGAGAGATTCATTATTTTCGTTTACCAAAACATTTATGGAAAATTCATATTGAAAAACTCATTGACGCCGGATGTAATACAGTTTCTACATATATTCCATGGTTGATACATGAACCTGTTATGGATCAATATGAGTTTAATGGTGAAACTTTGGATCAATACGATTTAATTAGTTTTATAAAACTTATTCAGTCGTATAATCTGTACATGTTTTTTAGACCTGGACCATATGTCATGGCTGAATTATATTTAGAAGGTATTGCATCATACTTGTTAGAAATTGAAGATATTTTTCCAGTAACATTTGGTAAAGCAACTGTTCCAAATAAACAAGTGGATTATTTACATCCTTTTTTCATAGAACGTTCTAAAAAACATTATAAAGCTCTATTTGATGCAGTTTATCCATATATGCAACATCAAGGAGGACCAATTTTTGGTATTCAACTTGATAATGAAATAGGTATGCTCTCTTGGGTGTCTCAATCCCCAGGATTAACGAAAGATATTGTGTCAAGCTTAGAGGGGTATTTAGATAAAGAAAGTTTTCAATTTTATCCCAATAAAATTTATGAAGGTCAACAAAAACTTGGTTTATTACTCAGAGAACAATTTAATACTTATGTGAATATTTTAGAATCACACGTGAAGTCACTCATTGGAGATCAATTTATTCCATTCATTAATATTCATGGAACATCAGATGGAAGAGGTTTAACTTTTCCAATTGGATACTCACAACTCCTCAATACATTTCCGGGAAGAGTCATTGGAACAGATGTTTATTTTGGAGATCTCACATTAAAAAACACACATGATTTTTATATCATTAATAGCATACTTAATGCGCTTAAAGATCCCATGACGCCAGCAACAAGTTTAGAATTTAATGCAGGTAATTCTAATTTTGGTGATGACTTATCAGGTCATGATATGCCACAATCTATGGATAAGAAAATTAGATTCAATATGATTCAGTCTCATCAAATGATTAATTATTATTTATTCAGCGCTGGAATGAACCCTGAAACACATGAAAGTTACCAAACCGGAAATAGAAGAATTGCACTCACTGGCGAAAGACACGGATTTTCAGCACCAGTCAAAATAGACGGAAGCACTACGCGTATGTATGAAGTGATTTCATATGCCAATCGATTAATGCATACACATAATGATTTTTTAACATCTTCTAAAGAAGTATTTTCTAAACTCACTTTAGGACTTCAACTAGATCAATTCATGACAGAATCGATGCGTCATGGGACACCAATTGAATCAATGAAAGTTGATTTAATGCGTAATCGCACAGGGATACTATGGGATACTTTTTTAAAGCAAGCACTTATGTTGCATGTCCCATTTAATACAATACACTTGGAATCTCAAGAAAGTATTTCTCCAAATGAATATCCTGTTTTAGCAATCGCTTCTGCAACACATATGAAAGCATCCATTCAAAATCTATTGGTGCATTACCATAAATCAGGTGGGAAACTGATTTTAGCTGGGAATCTTCCTATGTATGATTATGACGGATCACCATGTGAAATTCTATTGAATTATTTTGATATTAAGGCGGAACAGCCAACATATGATTATGAGTCACCCCTTTTAAGTGCATTTTATGATAAGCCTATTGAAGGATATCATTCATTTAGAACATATATGCTTCAAGAAATGGAACATAATGAAACTTCATTTTTTTATACATTAGATAAGAAGAAAACAAGTTTTGTTACGGATCGAGTCATATGGATTACAAATAATTATCCAGGACATTTAGAAGTGACAAAACGATTGCTTGATCATCTTGATATTAAACCTATCGTTAATGTGACTCATGATGGATTCGTCTATATTTTTAAAACACAATCTCCACAAGGTGCCATGTTGCATTTCATGAATATGGAAACCAGTGATGTTATCGTTACGTTGAGTGATTTTCCAATAAAGCAAATCCATCTGAAAGCTTTAGATTCAATGATGATTCCAGTGAACATGTCTATAGATGATATGTTCATTACGGCATCTTGTGAAATGAGCACATACGATGAATCAGAAATAACGTTTAGAACAGAAGGATTGCCACAAACGATTAGAATTCAAACGTCAAGCGTTATATCAGATTCACTTTGTCAAAAAGAAAATGATATATATACTTGCAAACTTCCAAAAACTACAGATACATATTTCACCCTTAAGAAAGCCTGATGGCTTTCTTTTTTTATCTATCGGTAAATCCTAGGACATCAAGTCCACGTTGCACCATTTCTAAATCCATAAATATTTCCCAAATTAAACCACTTCGATAATTTTCTATCATCAGCATTGTAATTCCCTTGTCAATTCCTATAACATCGGGACTATAGTAAGGCTCTTTACCATCAATTCTACTATCAGCATAACCTTCATGAGTTCCTAGATTAAAGGATGCTTTAAACCCATAAGGACCCCATAAATTCGGCAATGTCTTAAAATAATAAGCCGTATCAATTACTTCCTGCTCTAAATAGACGATGGATGCCATAGAGGCATATGGAGCAACAGTGCCATCAAAATTCAGTTCAGTACGTTTATATGGCGGGGTACCATATGCGTGATAACCATTAGGTCCATCAGATGCTGATACACCCCAGGAATTGGCATGTACCGTACGATACTTAGTTTGATAATCTAGAGCAAAATTATATTGAGCTTGTGTTGCTCTTCTTGCATTTTCATACCAATCAAGTCCATCTGGATCTAATACTGATCGAAATTCAATAAATGCATGAGAATATTGATGGATGAATAATTCACCACTAGGTGCATAGTAATAAGATTCAACATTTCGCGATGGATCTACTTCACTGATATAAGGCGCTTGATCACCTAACATATCATATTTCATCATATTGTAAGACGTTGCACCTGTGGGATATGTTTGTGATCCAGCACCTAAAACATACATCATAAGATGTTCAGCAAAACCTGCCCAAGCACCTGTATGATAGCCATCTTCTGGATAGTATGACATGTAATAACGATTGGTTGCATCATTCATATACCAATTCCAATCAATGCGATTGTATAATTCAAGGGCTTTTTCATAAACTTCATCTCCAAAGAACTGGCCAGCAATTAACACACCTACAATAAGTAAGGCTGTATCAATTACCGAAACCTCACTATTCCAAACTCTTTCAGTTGTATCCATAGAGATGAAATGATGATAAAATCCATGATAATGCTTCATTTCAATTAATGTATCCATGGTTCTAGATGCATGATCAAGCCCTTCTTCATAAGTTATCCATTCATTATTGATACCAATAGGTAAACCAGCGAGTGCATAACCTACTGAGGCAATAGAAGCAACACCATTTGCATTTGGGAAACGATCTCGACTCATGCCATAGCCTGTTGAGTTGACATCACGATTGGATGTTTCCCAAAAAAACATGAATGAACGATATTGTTCTTCAAGAATAAGACCGTCTGTCTCAATAGGATTATAGTTTAAGTACGTCTCTCTGATATCAACTGTTGATGCATTACATGACATCAACAAGAATGTGGTTGTTGATAATAGGATAAATAAAAGTATTTTTTTCATTATGCTTCTCCTCCGGTAAGACCAGATTGGTCTATTCCTTGTATAAATAATTTTTGCATGACCATATAAACAATGAGCATTGGTAAAATGATGAGTAATGTCGCAGCCATTCTTACACCTTCGTGAATTAGAGCCGCTTGACCTGGAAATAAATCTTGATAACTAGAGACAAACGACAACAATTTAAGTTGCAAAGTTTGGAAGTTACTTCCTAAAAATAAACTTGATGTATACGTTTCATTCCAATACCAAACAAAACTAAATAAAAACGATGTAACAAATGAAGGAAGAGATAAAGGTACTGCGATATGAAAATAAATGTATATTGGTGAAGCACCATCTAATTGTGCCGCTTCATCTAAAGCCTTAGGTATCATTTTATAAAATTGATAAAATATTAAAATAAAGACGGCACTATATAATCCTTGTCCAAGCGTTGCTGGAACAATGATTGATAAAATTGACTCGATAAAACCTAAATCATTAAATAATACAAATCTTGGAATCATGACTACTTGAGGTGGAATAATATAAGTTAATATTACTATCGACATTAATAGTTTTTTGAATGGGAATTGAAATCTTGCAAAACCATACCCAATTAAACTTGCAACAAGCGTTTGTAAAATCGCTGGAAGGAGTGTTACAGATAAACTAGATAACAATGTCGGTATATAATTTAAAACTTGAAAGGATGTTTGAATGTTATCTAAATATAACTTAGTGGGAATATAAAAAACTGAAGGACTTAGTAGATCTGACAAATCTTGTAAGGCAACACTTAACATATAGAGTAATGGATACACATAGACAAATCCTATACCTATAAGCATTAAATATAGTGCCATTTTGAAGAGTAAGCCGTCTTGGATATTCATGCCAAAGAGTGCTTTTTTTAACTTATATTTATTTTTTAATTGAGACATATCGTTTTACCCCCTTTTCTTTTCGAATACGTTCTGGTGGGGAAATTAACAACATAGACACAATAAGTAAAAGTGCAATAAGTATAAAATATATCCAAGCCATTGCAGAAGCATAGCCATACCCGCCATCAGCAGCAAACATCATGGACCGAATCCGCGTTAATATCACATTATTAGAAAATGTGGATAACATAACAATTGTATATATTGATGCGACGAGCATGATGTTTTTTAAAGAAGGTAAAGTGATCTTCCAAAACGTTTCCCAAGGTGTTGCACCATCAACTTTAGCTGCTTCATAGACTTCTGTAGGAAGTTTTTGGAGACCCGCAAGAAATAATACAATTTGAACACCTGAAAACCATAAAACCATAATCATTTCTGAAAGCAAAGAAGAAATGGGATCTGCTAAAAATGGTGGTAATTGTTCTTGAATGATTTCTAGCATTCCATATTGCTCAATAAGGGGAACAGTTCCAGCGCCCTGATTCAATAATTCATTAATAACAGGACCCGAAACGATAATTACGGGTAAAAAGAAAATCGCTCTAAATAAGCCCCTAAACTTAATGTTTTGATTGAGCATCATCGCAATAAGCATAGATATAATAAGAATCACAGGGACATATAATATCATTTCTGAAAAATACTTAATAAGTGCATCAATAAAATTAACATCAGTAGTCAAAATTTCGATAAAATTGGCAAATCCTACTGGATAAGTTTTAATGCCTTCAGCACCAGTAATTGTTACATCGCTTAACGAAAATATAAGTGACCGAATCATTGGAATTAACGTAAGTAAAATAAATCCGATGAGCCATATTGAAATAAAAGCATATCCATACAATGCTTGTCTGCGTTTATGAGTCACTTGGTACCTCCATGACGGTCACATCTAGAGGATTTAAACGTATACCTGAATAAACAACTTCAACATCTAAATAGTTAATTCCTAATGTAATCCCATTTGAATAGGTTACTAGAGATATACCAATCTCAGGTACAGTTCTACTTACAATCGTTTCTCCTGAGACCAATGAATAGACAGAGGACAAGTAATTATATTGACGTATCATTTCATCTTGCCATATATCCATATCGGTTGTATACCACATATTTGAAGGTGAATTTAATAGCGCATATGCACTTTCTTTTGAAAGAATAAAACTTGGATATAAATGAAAATCAATCATACGTAACAATTCATGTTGAGTATTTCCAAAGAAATTATGAAAACGTCCAAACATTGATTTATATCCTGTAAGTGCAAGCGTTAAAAATGGGACAGTATCTTTCATTTTAGCGTGCATAGAATGATCTGAGATTACGTGAAATAAATTGGTCGCATTAAAGGCAAAATCATAGGGCATATAAACACTTTGATCCTGTAATAGCAATGAAACAGCATCCTGCATCTCTGATCGAAGCACAGGTGTATCTCCAAAACTTGAATAAATGGTGTGACCAATCGTATCTAAAGCGAGACCATCAAAACCAAAAGCTATCGCCTCAGCCTTTAAAGCTTCAACAGCGACCAGTAAATCATTAGGATCAATCATATCATAAGTACCATACGCATCACTAAAACGATATGAAAGTAAATGTCTACCAATTGCAGCATCATATCGTCTTGCTTGAGATGAATATTCATATAAATGTGTAGGTTCTACATAAAGTTGTGTTGTGACACCATTTATATCGAATAGTGATTGGAACTCAGAGATGCTTCCTAGAGAAGCACTAATAGGAAGTTCTTTAAGCGAGGTACCTGAATATCCCGAAGTAGAAGTTCCTCTCA
>JALQTF010000023.1 GCA_023264085.1 Acholeplasmataceae bacterium | reverse complement strand
AGAAGTGATACGTGTCACATCTAAAGATGTGAGCAATGTCTCCTATAACAATGTGCATGGCGTTGGCGTAAGACTCATCAAAAATAATGATGTTGTTTATGGATATTCTAATGAGGTATCTGAAGACAAAGTGCGCGCACTTGTTGTGTCACTTCGTGCATCGTTTGATGGAGATAAAAAAGAAGCAGTGCCACTCAAAGAGGCATTACCTTTTGACAATAAAGTCAAAAGACCCATTGAAGCAGTATCTGCTAAAGAAAAAACAGATAAACTATTAGCGTTATCTGAGGTGATACTCTCTCATGATCCAAAAATTGTTCAATCGATTACGCAATTACTATCATGGAAACAGTCGATTTTGGTTGCAAATTCTAACGGTACATATCAAGATGACGAAAGACATTATGCCCGTGTGATTTTAATGGGTGTTGCAAGTGAAAATGGTCAAATGCAACAAGTATTTGAAGGTCCGGGACGTGCCATGGGATTTGAAATTTTCGATGACATCGATACGTTTGCACTTGCAAAAGATGTTGCAGAACGTGCGGTGCACATGCTTTCTGCTCAACCAATTGTTGCACAAGAAATGCCAGTCGTTCTTGCAAATGGTTGGGGTGGTGTGATTTTCCATGAAGCATGCGGACATCCACTCGAAGCAACTGCAGTTGCCAAAGGTTTATCTCCATTTACTGGAAAACTTGGCCAAGCAATTGGATCATCTGTTGTCACAGCATATGATGATGGCGATGTCGATGGTGCTTGGGGTCGTACATCATTTGATGATGAAGGTATGAAAACTCAGAAAAATTTATTAATTGAAAACGGTATTTTAAAGTCATATTTAGTCGATTATCGTAACGGTCTTAAAATGAACCATAAACCTACCGGATCTGGACGTAGACAAAACTATAAATTCCCACCAACATCGCGTATGAATACAACGTATATTGCGCCTGGTAAAGATAAAGTTGAAGATATTATTAAAGATACCAAATATGGTTTATATGCGAAACAACTTGGAGGTGGCCAAGTTTCTCCAGCAACAGGAGAGTTTAATTTCGCAGTATCAGAAGGATACATGATTGAAGATGGAAAACTCACAATACCAGTGAAAGGTGCCATGCTTATTGGTAAAGGACATGAAGTTTTATTTAAAATCGATCGTGTCGCAGATAATTTAGATTTTGGTCAAGGGATGTGTGGATCTATTTCAGGGTCTATTCCAACAGATGTTGGACAACCAACGATACGTGTCTCTAAAATGACTGTTGGTGGTTCAGGAGGTCAAGCATGAATACAAAGAAATGGATAGAATTAGGACTTTCAAAAGGCTTAACAGATGTTGAAATAGCTGTGTCTGAATCGTCTTCATTAAAACTTGTTGCATATGAAGGTAAAATTGAGCAAAATACGATTTCAGATGTTACAACAGTCTCTATTAGAGGTATCTATGACGGGAATATTGGAAAAGTAAGATTTGAATATATTTCTGATGAACAAGTTGATAAAATGCTTGATAAAGTCATTGAAAATGCAAACGTCATTACTGTAAAAGAACCTGCAATTATTTATGAAGGGTCTGCTTCATATCCTGAAGTAAAAGCGAATGATTTTGACTTTGATAGTGTAGATATGACAAAAAAAGTGTCGGATTTAATTACCCTTGAAACAACCATTAGAGCAAATGAAAAAGTCTCAAATGTCCAAACGGCTGTATATCAAGAAAATAGTAGTGGTGCGATTCTTACAAACTCTAAAGGGTTACATTTAACAAGAAAGAATCGCTTTGCATATGCATATGGTATTGGTGTTTTTAAAGAAGGCGACGATATTAATACAGCATATGAATTTGATATTTTTAAAACGTATGAGGCATTTGATCCTAAAAAGCTTGCGAATATTACAATTGAAAAAGGATTGAAACGATTAGGTGCTGTATCTTTACCTACAAAATTTTATCCAGTTGTCTTTTCTAATGAAACATTCTCTGATTTATTGAGTGTTTTCTCAAACTTATATTCTGCAGAGTCTGCGTATCGTCATTTAACCCCTTTTGAAAATAAAGTTGGTGAAAAGATTGCTCAATCTAACTTTAATTTAATTGATGATCCATTACATGAAAAGGCATATTTCCAAATTCCTTTTGATGATGAAGGGGTTGCGTGTCAAAAGAAATATGTCATTAAAGATGGTATCTTTCAAGGATTTATGAATGATCTTAAAATGGCTGCAATGATGAAACAAGAACCTACTGGAAATAGTTTTGGTGGGGGTATCCGCACAACAAACATGTATTTAGAACCTGGTGATTTATCATTTGATGACATGATTGCAACGATTGACGATGGGGTATATATCACTGATTTAGTCGGATTACATGCTGGAGTAAAAACAATATCAGGAGATTTCTCACTTCAAGCAAGTGGCTTTAAAATTGAAAACGGAAAGGTTGCCTTTCCGGTCAATATGATTGTTGTTTCAGGTAACTTCTTTGATGTGATGAACAATCTTGTGACACTTGCAAGTGATCTTAAATTTGATGTATCAGGATTTGGTAGTCCAAGTGTTCATGTTAAGTCATTATCGATTAGTGGTGAAACTAAATAATACGCCTTCGGGCGTATTTTTTTATTGATATTTTCTTAATATGTAAAACTATCGAAACAAACGTTTTCATAAGTGATAAACCTTGTAATATTGGTATACTTATCATGTACAAAAAG
>JALQTF010000053.1 GCA_023264085.1 Acholeplasmataceae bacterium | reverse complement strand
TACAACGACCATCATCGGCTCTCTTTTTGGTAATCCTTTTCCTACAGCTATATTTATTGGACATCCAGGATGGAAAGAAGCAGGTGCTAGAATTGGTTATTCCTTTTTAACAGGTATATCTATATTTTTACTCACAGTATTAGGATTATTCTCTGTTTTACTCAACGTCATCCCTGTTGTCGCAATTCTTCCAATCTTACTTTATATTGGGATTGTCATTACTACACAAGCATTTACGAGTGTTAAACATAAATATGCACCAGCTGTAGTGCTTGCAATCATCCCTGCACTAGCAGATTGGACAAAGAATGCTGTAGATATTGCCATAGGCACTTTAAACAGTTCTGCAGGCGATATCGGTTATAATATATTAGAAGTTGCAGGATTGAACTATTACGGGATGATGGGACTTGGTGCTGGAAGCATCATTGTCGGTATTATTTTAGGGTCTATTGCTGTTTATGTGATTGATCATAAGTTTATGTATGCAACGATCGTTTCATTGCTTGCGGCATTATTATCATTTTTTGGCATTGTTCACGGAACAACCGTAGGTATCAATATGAACGAGGGCATGACCATTGGCTATATTTTTATGGCACTTATATTTTTTGGTTATGACATCTATTATAAAAAGAAGGGAGTTTCAATGGATGAGGAAGTATCAAGTTGAAGCAAAACCATTTACATTTGATTTTGATTTAGAAAAAACAGCACTTGTTATTATTGATATGCAAAGAGATTTTTGTGAGTTTGGAGGATTTGGTGAAGCGTTGGGTAATGATATTACTCCAACAAAATCAATCATTCCAACGGTTAGAAAAATCCTTGATCAAGCAAGAGAAAAAGACATGTTTATCATCCATACAAGAGAAGGTCATCGACCTGATCTAAGTGATGTTCCAGCTGCGAAAAAAAGAAGATCATCTGCAATTGGTGAACAAGGACCGATGGGAAGAATCTTAATCCGCGGAGAATATGGGCATGATATTGTTGATGAGTTAAAACCTTTAGATGCTGAGGTAGTTATTGATAAACCAGGAAAAGGTGCTTTTTATCAAACGGATTTACATATCATCTTACAAAATAAAGGTATTGAAAGTTTAATCTTTTGTGGTGTAACGACACATGTATGTGTCCATACAACCATCAGAGAAGCAAACGATAGAGGTTATGAGTGCTTAATGATTGAAGATGGAACTGCAGCTTTTGATCCTAAAGATCAAGAAGCAGCCATTCGCATGATTAACCAACAAGGTGGTATCTTTGGTTGGACGACAACTTCAGATAAACTGCTTGAGAAACTAAAATAAAAGGAGGTCATCATGGGATTACATGTATTTAAACATCCATTAATGAAACATAAAATGACTATCATTCGTGATAAAAATTGTTCAACCAAAATGTTTAGAGAAGTGGTTGAAGAGTTAAGTGCACTGATGGTTTATGAAGTGAGTAGAGATTTCGAATTAAAAACAATTGATATCGAAACACCTATTTGTAAAACAAAAGGTTATGAAATTGTTAAAGATATTGTTTTAGTACCGATTTTAAGAGCTGGTTTAGGAATGACTCAAGGCATTCAAAACTTGATACCAAGTGTTAAAATAGCACATGTTGGAATGTATCGTGACCACGATACACTTGAACCTAATGTTTATTATGCAAAATATCCACAAACCATTAAAGATAGCAAATGCTTTATTTTAGATCCTTTGCTTGCAACTGGTGGAAGTGTATCTAAAGCTATAGAGTTTTTAGTTAAACAAGGTATAACAGATATTACTGTATTATCAATCATCGGTGTTCAAACAGGTGTAGATCGAATATTAAAAACATATCCAAATGTTGAAATCTATTTAATAAATTTAGATGAAAAGTTAAATGAAGATGCTTATATTATTCCAGGATTAGGTGATGCTGGAGATCGATTATTTGGGACTAAATAAAAATGCATAAGAAGGTGAATAAAGATGAATAGTCATATCGACAAAGGCATGAGATTAGCAATTGAAAAAGCAGAAGAAACCATGAATAAAGATTTGGGTGGACCTTTTGGTGCATCTGTTATTAGTAAAAGTGGTGAAGTGATATCAGTCTCTTCAAATTCTGTATTGGGTGATCACGATCCTACTGCACATGCAGAAATCAACGCAATTAGAAAAGCATGTCAAGTATTAAAAACACATGATTTAACAGATTATATATTAGTAACGACTTCATACCCATGCCCAATGTGTTTAGGTGCAATCATGTGGTCTAACATTAAAGAAGTGATTTATGGTTGTCGTTTAGATGATGCTAAGGGGATTGGGTTTAGAGATGACCTTATGTATGATTTTATTAAGATGGATATGAAAAACAAAGATATCTTAGTATTAGAAGAGGTACAAAGAAATTCTTGTTTAAAATTATTTAAATCATATCATGAACAAAATAAAACTTTATATTAATTTTTATAGATGAAAAAATAGAAATGTTTAAACAAAGCCATCATTTGATGGCTTTTTTTCATATTACAACCGTTTTCATTACTCGTTTCCTTTACAAACTGACAACCTCTTGATATAATATGAGTTGTGAGAAAAAGGAGAGATACGATGAAAAGACTATTATAAATATTTACAGTATTGCTTGCAGGATTATCACTTGGGTTGCGTAACCTATTTTAATACAATTGCGCCCCCTCATCAATAATCTATGCACTCCTATAAAAAGGTTGCTTGCCACAATATTATCCTTTAATAGAGTTACATTCACTTGTGCTGAGTTAAGTGTTCAAAATTAAATGTGTGAAATACGCTACACAATCCAATCTATTTAAGTATGATATGTTTAAAATACTGTTCTTGGAACATTATTAGCTGTTCTATCTCTTCATTGCTATAAGACTGATTATCAGGAACTATTATTAACTTATCATCATCTTCTTCTAGTCGTCTTATAACAGCAATACATTTCCCTTTATACTCTTTAATTGGATAATCTATTCCCAACACATAACAATCTAGCTCATCCCCATCACCACTTACAGTATCAGGAACAAATCCATAATTAACCTTATATACAATATCAGAACGCTTTGGATGTACTGATCCTAATGGTCTGTCTATTGAAACACTTACAATCTTTCCAATATATTTTTTTGAGTTCATAAACTACTCCTCCTAGCTTTTAAGCATTTTTATCTAAAGGTTTGTCCTGTATTACCCTTTGTCTTGTCATTATGGATTTTATCACTGTTTTTGATAACCTCTAGACTAACTTTACTACAACCGATGCTAAAAGTTCATTTTATTTATCTAGCTTAGATAACAACTCTGGTATATTTACTGTAGCAATGTCATAAATGATATTTAGTCTAATACCTTCGTATTCATGTGATATCATATTTCTTAAGCCAATAATGCTTGGCCAATGAATAGAAGGATGATTTTGTTTTGTCTCATCTGAAAGTTTCTTCGCTGTTTCACCAATTTGTTCTAGATTTAATATAACTGCATCGACTTTCTCGTCGTTGTTCTCAAAGTCTTTGAATGTATGAACTTCTTCTATATATCTGCATATTTTCTTTGCATACTTAATAATACGATCAATATATATCTTATCTTTCATAAATCAATACTCCTGTCTTTTTAATATCTTCATCTATTTTCGAATGTTCTTGAATTGTTTTATTACTTAGAACTTCCACTTTTTTCTTTAAATTTTCTCTTAGTTGTTCAACGAATTCAAAATACTCTAATCCGTATAAATCAGATTCCATATATAAATCAATATCACTATTTGCTGTAGCTTGCCCTTTGACATAAGAGCCAAACAAATATATACGTTTAATACCATATTTTTCTGCAATTTTAACAACACCTTTTTTAATAGTCAAAAATGATAAAATACCAGTTGACTCATCAACAACCATTTGTTGTTCATTCGATTCCCTTAATATTCTATCTATCAATAAGTTAAGTGTCCATTCACTTGGTGTTCTAGTTTCTTGTTCCCAGTTTCTTATGGTATTTACTGGAATACCAATCAAGTTAGATATTTCTAATTGTGTAAGCCCAAGATTCTCTCTTATTGCTTTTAGTGATTGATTCATATAAATCACCTCCACTTATATTATATACCCCATTGAAGTAGTTGTCAACTGTTTAATACCTCATTGGGATATGTAATTTCACTTGTAATCGTGTAACTAGAGAGCAAATCGTGTAAATTTACTTGTAATCGTGTATATCAAAGGCATATCGTGTAAACTGACCTGTAATCGTGTAAACGTTATTCCTAATAACGATTTTGATACTTATTTTTGTCTATTTTTAGTACCAAAATATACTCACTTAAATGATAAAAAGCCCTTATTAAAGCAAAAAAGGCCTGATAACTCAGGCGATTAGTAAATCGCATTTGTATCAAACCAATGCTTGTTATATGGTGCGGACGATGAGATTTGAACTCACACGAC
>JALQTF010000038.1 GCA_023264085.1 Acholeplasmataceae bacterium | reverse complement strand
CTCTTTTCTTTTTTCTTAGTACATTTTTATGAACTACCTTTGCTTGTTGAATAGTTAACTCTGCTTTTGTTTTACCAGGAAACAAATCTTCCATAAATTCTTTGTAAACTTCTAAGTATGCTTTTTTGTATGCAATCTTTTTAAGTATTTATTCTGTTTCTCCATGATACATGATCATACCACCATTGACATTGCTCACTTGATAGCCTTGGTTTCCCAAGTATCTTGCGACCATTTGAGAACGTGCCCCAGTTAAGCAAATCACATAATAGTGTGTCTCTTTATTGATTTTATCAATATGACTTAAGAAATCTGATGTTGGCATATTGATCGAACCTGGTATATGTCCTTCTTCGTATTCATAGACTTCTCTGCAGTCAATGACATTCGCATTTCCTTCTTTAATGGCGGTTTCTAATACTTGCATATCTACATTTTCAAACATTTTGTTACTCCTTTATCATATTTGATAGATAGAGATACCCTCCATCTAAATTATAAACATCATACCCTTTACTTCTTAAAAATTGTTCAGCGTTATACCCTCTAATTCCGTTGTCACAATACACGATAATACGTTTATCTATTGGAATCGATGTATAAAGTTGTGGCAGTTGATCTAAATCGACATTAAGCGACCCTTGGATATATCCTTGAGCTTCTTTTTCAAAGAAACTTCTTACATCCACAAACAAAACTGAGTCATCGTGCATCCATTGAAGTGCTTGTTGATATGAAATTGTTTTTGTAATACCTTGTTGTTTATTAAATGCAACATATCCAGCCATATTGACAATATCTTTAGCACTACCAAATGGTGGTGCATACGTGAATTCAAGTTCTTGAAGATACGTGACTTTTACGTTTGCTTTAATACATGTGGCTAATATATCGATACGTTTATCCACACCTTTTTTACCAACAGCTTGTGCACCTAAAATTAGTTCTGTTTTAGGATCGTATATCACTTTTAAATAAATGGGTGTTGCATTCGGATAATAACTTGCATGATCATTTGCTTGTAAATGCATCACTTCATATTTTTTGCCTTGGAGTTGTTTTTCATTAAGTCCTGTTGCTGCTAAACTTAAATCAAATACTTTGACAATGGATGTTCCTAGTGATCCTTTATTGGTAACATCAAGTCCAGAGAGAATGTCAGCAAGTTGTCTTCCTTGACGATTTGCTGGCGATGCCAAAGGTATCAGTGTGTCTTGATTGGTAATGTGATGTTTTACTAAAATGGCATCTCCAACCGCATAAATATCTGTTTGAGATGTTTGATAGGTGTCATCTACAATGAGTCCGGATCGTAATCCTGTTTCTATCCCAGCTAGATTTGCAAGTGTTGTATCTGGAACGACACCTACTGACATCATAATAAAGTCCGTTTCAAAGGTGTCGTTAGATGCTAAAATCACTTGGTTATCTTTAATTTCAACAATTTCGTTATTTGTATATACCTTGATACCTTTTGATTGAAGTTCTTTGTTGATAAATGCTGACATTTCAGGATCGACTATAGGTAAGACTTCTGATGCTTTTTCAATGAGTGCCACTTGTATGCCCTTCATCTGGAGATTTTCAGCAACCTCAAGTCCGATATATCCACCACCAATGACCGTCACATGTTTTGGATTCACTTCTTTCATGTGTGCTATGATTTTATCAAGGTCTGGAATATTTCTAAGTGTAAATGTTGGTAATTGATTGCCTTTGATGTCAATATTGATTGGTTTTGCACCTGTTGATAACACCAATGTATCATATGACTCTGTCAACGTTTCTTGATCTTTCACATACGTTACAATTTTATGTTTCGTATCAATATCAATCACTTCAGAATTGGATCGCACATCTAATCGAAAACGATCTTTTAATAGCTGTTCTCTAACAACAAGCAGTCCACTTCTTGTAGAAATCTCTCCTGAAATATGATAAGGTAGTCCACAGTTTGCAAAAGATACGTATGGTCCTTTTTCAAAGACAATTATATGGTCATCTTGATTAAGTCTACGGTAGCGCGTTGCAAAACTCATGCCACCTGCAACACCACCAACAACTATGATTTTTTTAACTTGTTTTTCCATTTTTATCACCAAGCATTATGATACCTTAAAAAACAAAAAAAGCAACTAAAATAGTTTACTTTTTTTGTTTTTCTAAGTATTTGTGTTTTTTAATATTGCATTTCTTTATAACTTCTTTTTCTTTCGTTCTCAATTAAAATCTTTTTTCTAAGTCTAATCGCATCTGGTGTCACTTCAACAAGTTCATCATCTTCTATAAATTCAAGTGCTTCTTCTAGTGTAAATGTTTTAGGATTTTGAAGTGCAATGGCATCATCTGCACCACTTGATCGTACATTTGTAAGTTGTTTATTTTTACAAGGATTGACAACTAGATCATTATCTCTGGCATGTATACCAACAATCATACCTTCATAAACATCGACTGCAGGGTCAACACACATAACACCACGTTCTGATAATTTCCATAATGAGTATGCCATTGTTTTTCCAGATTCTTTTGCGATAAAGACACCATTGCGATAAGATTCAATTGGACCTGCATAAGGTTGATAAGAATCAAAAGATTTTTCCATGGTTCCTTCACCTTTTGTTGATGTGATAAATTCACTTCTGTAACCAATAAGACCTCTTGTGGGTACTAAATATTTCATCTTTGTATATCCCATATCGGAAATAAGGTCTTGCATCATCCCTTTTCTTTGGTTGAGTGCATTAATGACTGTGCCTATCACAGTATCAGGAGCAGTAATATACACTTTTTCAAAAGGTTCATGTTTCACACCATTAATTTCTTGATATAACACTTCTGGTTTTGATACACAAAGTTCATAACCTTCACGGCGCATATTTTCAAGCAAGATAGAAAGGTGTAATTCTCCTCTACCTGAAACTTTGAAACCTTCTACATGATCTAGTGGTTCAACGATAAGTCCAACATTCGTTTCTAATTCTTTAAAGAGTCTTGCACGAAGATGTCTTGTTGTTACAAGTTTTCCACTTCTACCAACAAAAGGACTATCAGAGACTAAAAAAAGCATTTGAAGGGTTGGTTTTTCAATATCAATCATCGGGAGTGGTTCAACATGATTCATATCACAAATTGTTTCACCAATGGAGATATCACTCATACCTGCAAAAATGACCATATCACCGGCAAAAGCTTTTGTTACTTCTACTTTTTTAAGACCTTCGTTAATAAAAAGTTTAGTCACTTTGACTTGTTTAATAGCGCCATCTCTTGTCGAGAGCTTATATGTTTTATTAAGTTCAAATGTGCCTCGGTGAATACGCCCAATGCCAAGTCTACCAATGTAATCATCATAGGCAAGAGAAGATACTTGAAGCTGTAATGGTTCGCTATCGGTGTTTGGATAGGGATCTACATGATTCGTAATCAGTTCAAAAAGTGGCGTTAAATCTTGACTTTCTTCATCTAAAGACGTTTGAGCAATACCTTTTTTCGCCATCCCATAAATGATTGGAAAATCTAATTGTTCATCCGTCGCCCCAAGTTCCACAAATAAATCAAAACATAAATCGATGACTTCATTAGGACGTGCATCTTTTTTATCAATTTTATTAATCATAACAATTGGACGTAGACCATTTCTTAATGCACGTTCTAATACCACACGTGTTTGAGGCATTGGACCATCAGTTGCATCTACAAGTAAAATAACCGTATCGACTGTCTTAATAATGCGTTCTA
>JALQTF010000077.1 GCA_023264085.1 Acholeplasmataceae bacterium | reverse complement strand
ATATGTATGAAATGTTTGTTCATAAAAACTTGAATCATTTTTCTTATCTGGACTTAGGTTTAATTGAAGCAATCAAATATATATATCCAAAACCCCTTCAAACAATTGATGAGATTAAAAAAGTGACCAAACGTTGGTCACCTTATCAAAGTATTGTTGCACATTTTTTATGGGAGTATTGGGATATTCATCATAAGGGAAAACGTAACGATTGATATCGCATTTTTTTACCGATTGTCATACCATCATAACTTCTATTTTGACAGTATGATTTCAAATCGAAATCTCCTTTAAGTATTTGATCTATTAATTGAAGCATATCTTTTTTTGCTTCTAAAAACATATCGATCACACTACTTTCATGGGACGTATTATCCTCAGGATGCAGCCATGATTGATGTTTGAGATTAAGAACATCAATCTTTTTTTCTTTTTTACTTAAACGTCTTGGATGAGAGGTTGCAAACGCATGCGCATTCGATCCTAAAAATAATTTTAGTAATGCTCTTTTAAATCCTAGCCTATCATACACTGTATGATAAATGGCGACCATATCCTCTTTTGCATGGATGAAATCATTGTCTAATACCAAATTTGGATATGTTTCTTGATATAAAGATTGAATCACTTCAGTATGATGTTTTGAAATATCAATATTTTTCTTTGGATGAAGCATTTTTGATGATACAGACATGTATGATTTGATTTCAATATCTATGAGCGTTTCACAATATGAATGGTATACGTTGTATGGATGCCTTAAATTGCCTTCATCATCAAATCCAGAAATTGAAAACACAAATGCATGGACATGTCGATCTAAAACATAATGCATGAGTGCACCAAGTGCATAATGCCTTTTGATGTCTTGATATTGATCTTTTTTTGCAAACGCATGATTAAGTAAATGACTTAAATGCTTTGCAGGATCTTCATGGTGAAGAAAACTCCCAATTTGCTGTATGCGATTGACATCTTTTCTTCTTTTTAAAGGGTGCATCCCATAAAAGAAAAATGGATCTGGTCCTTGGGTTGCTAACATCATAACTTTAAACATATCTTTATTGATATCTTTAAAAAATGCATGTTCTTTCATTATTTCTTGAGCGAATAGTTGATGGGTCATTGTTGCTGGCATAATAACCTCATTTCTTATAGGTATTATAGCATAAAAAAAGACCGATTATCGGTCTCTTTTAAAATTATGCAATCGCTTCGATAATATCACTTTTTGTAATATCACCTTTAAATCTTCCTTTGTTATCAACTACTGGAAGACTTTTGAAATCTTCTTGAAATTCTTTTAAAATATCTTTTAAATATTGATTTCTTTGAATTGGCGTGATGGTTTTAATCAATTTGGAAATATCTTTAGTTTTTGTATTAAGATCATCTCTTAACACATATCCAACAAATTGATCGTCATCATCTTTGATATATGTAAATGATAAATCATGTTTGTCTAAATACGCAATCACGTCTTCTTTTGTAGCATGATTTAAAGGCACATCTTCAAAGTGATTATAAACGCTTTTTGCGCGTAATATTTGTGTTTTATCAACATCTTGAATGAAATTTCTCACATAGTCATTGGCTGGATGAGAGAAAAATGATTGTGGCGTCCCTAATTGCACGATTTGACCATCTTTCATAAGTGCAATACGGTCTCCCATTTTGAAAGCTTCGTTCATATCGTGTGTAATAAACACTATCGTACGATTCATGTTATCTTCTAATGATAATAGTTCATTTTGCATATCACGACGAATGAGCGGGTCTAAGGCACTATAAGGTTCATCCATGAGTAATATCTCAGGATTAGTCACAAGTGCACGTGCAAGTCCAACACGTTGTTTCATCCCACCGGATAATTGATGAGGTTTTTTATCTTCCCATCCTTTGAGTCCTACCGATTCAATGGCTTCCATTGCTTTTGCTTTTCTTTCATCTTCATCTATATGTTGTACTTCAAGTCCAAATGCAACATTATTAATTACGGTACGATGTGAAAGTAATCCAAAATGTTGAAATACCATCGCGATTTTGCTTCTTCTAAATGCACGAAGTTGATCTTGATCAAATACGGTAATATCTTCTCCATCAATTTCAATCGACCCCATCGATGGTTTGTTAAGCAAATTCAAACAACGTATCAAGGTTGATTTTCCTGATCCAGATAAACCCACAATGACAAACAATTCACCTTTATTGATGGATAAATTTATATCATGAATGGCAATGGTTGCTTTTGAAGATGCTTTCACATCTTCTAAAGACATCCCAGATGCAAACTTCTCTTTCACTACTTCTCGTTGATTTGGTGTCCCAAAAATCATACTCACGTTTTTTATATCAATGATGCTCATAATTATGCTTTCCTTTCTAAGCTTCCAACGAAGCCTTGAAGTAATCTATCAAGTACGATTGCAAGGAAGACAATGGCAAGTCCAGCTTGTATACCATCGCCAATTTTTAAACTATTAATCGCGACAAGAACCTCATTACCTATTCCTTTAGCACCAATCATAGAGGAAATCACAACCATTGCCATTGCCATCATCGTTGTTTGGTTAACACCTGTCATGATTGTCGGCAAAGATTGCGGAATTTCAATTTTGAATAACATCTGTCTTGGTGTCGATCCAAACGATAAACCCGCTTCTATGACTTCTTTATTGACAGTTCTAATACCTAAGTACGTCAAACGAATCAAAGGTGGTACCGCATAAATGGTGGTTGCAAACACCGCAGGAACGTTCCCTAAACCAAAAAGCATAACGGCAGGAATGAGATAAACAAAGGATGGCATTGTTTGCATCCCGTCTAATATTGGCTTTAATATCGATTCCACGCGCTTAGATTTCGCCATAACAATCCCCATAGGTAAACCGATGAGTACTGAGACAAGTACCGAAATTAATACAATCACAAGTGTATAAATCATTTCATCCCATAACCCAAAAACACCGATAAGTAACATCATAGAAGATAATACAAATGCTGTTTTTAAATTGTAAAGTTTAAATGCCAAATAAAATACTAAACCCACATAAACAAACCAGGGGACAAAACTCATAATATCTTCAGTTGAATTGAAAAGTAATTTAACAAAATCACTAATCGCATCAAATAAAAATTCTAAGTTTTGAATGATCCAGCCAAAAATGGCATCAAATAATTTGGCAACATCAAATTCTAAAAATTCTGGATAACTAAACATAAATCCTCTTTTCATAAAATATGACACCACGTGTGGTGCCATATGTAATTGTTATTTAAATTGCATCCAAGGCTGCTTTTACTTTTTCGTAAACGCCAGGATTATCAGATAATACGGTTTGTAACCAAGCATCATTTTGTTGTAAGAACCAAATGGCTGCTTCTTCAGCGGTTGCTTCGTTTTCTTCCATATAACCTAATCCCTGATTTGTTAATGCAGAAGATGTTCTATAATTAGAGAAGAATGTACTTACTTCTGGGAAATCTTCTGTGAATCCAGGACGTGAAACAACATTGACATTCACTGTAGGAAATGCGCCTCTACCAACTGCAAAGTCTTCCGCGCTATAAGGACTATCTTCAAGGAGTCTTAAGTCATATAGACCCATGAGCGACGTTGGTTCCCAGTAGTAACTTACGATTGGATCATTTGATTCAAAAGCACCAGCGATTTGAGCAGCTAATGCAGCACTTGAATTAATCATTTCAAAATTGTATACATCTAATCCATATTCTGGTAATTCTATTTTTAATTGTAGGAATGCAGATGCTGACCAA
The DNA here is from genome assembly GCA_023264085.1 of Acholeplasmataceae bacterium. GTDB lineage: Bacteria > Bacillota_I > Bacilli_A > Acholeplasmatales > Acholeplasmataceae > UBA8290. Next base: position 400 of record JALQTF010000077.1, on the reverse strand, counting down.
CTTGATGGTCCACCATAAATCACACCTTTAGAAGCATCATTTGGATCTTCAAATAACGCAACAACTTCTGCTTTTGTTAAATCAGATACTTTCGTAATTGGTGCTGATAATCCAAAATCAGCATAATTATCTTGTAAATAGCCAGGTACATACAATCCTTGAGTGTTATCGTCATAATTCGTAGATAATTCTACATAGTTTCCAGCGGCAATATCTTCTCCATAAGTAGGGACATTATCACTCCATAATTCTAATGAAATATCAATATCACCATTTGGTAATGTTGCAATCATAACTGCAGTTTCAGTTGGTTGTGTTTCAACAGTCACATCAAATCCATTTTCTAAGATAAACCCTGCAACTCTATTATGGAAAATACTACTTGCCCATGAAGCTTCTC
>JALQTF010000075.1 GCA_023264085.1 Acholeplasmataceae bacterium | reverse complement strand
TTTAGTATTAGAAGCTATCAAAGACATAAAAAACGGTGTTGCAACAGAAAAAATTGTTCAAAGACTCGATCAAATTAAAGAAAATACTACAATCTATGTTCTTGTGGATACACTAAAATATTTAGTAAAAAATGGTCGTTTATCAGGCGTTCAAGGGATGTTAGGAAGTCTACTTAAAATTAAACCATTACTTAGATTAAAAAGTGATGGTGCCTTAACGCCTTATGAAAAAATTAGAACGACAGCGAAAGCGAGAGAGCGTCTATTAGAAGTGATTAAGTCTGATATTGAAGGTAAAAAAGTCAAGCTATTTATTGTCTATACAAACAACCAAGATAAAGCCCTTCAAATGAAAGAAGATATTTTAAAAATTCACGAAAAATTAGAGATCGAAGTTGTGCCACTAACACCTGTTGTTGGTGCGCATGCTGGACCAGGCACACTTGCCGTTGGCTACATTGAGTTAGCTTAACAATGAATAAGAAGCATGCACATGATGTTCTTAATGATTTACTTGTTAATATTTTTAATCAAATATTATCGATTGAAGCCGAATCATTAAGAAAACAAGGGGTTACTTTATCGATGAGTGAAGTTCACGTCTTAGAGGCAATCTTAAAAACTTCTGAACCAAGTATGGGCTCTGTTGCAAAAAGATTAAGAGTAACTATCGGAACATTAACAACGGCAATCAATACATTAGTAAAAAAAGGATTTGTATCTAGAACAAAAGATGCAAAGGATAACAGAAAAGTAATTTTACATCTCACTGAAAAAGCAAATCCAGTAATGAAAGTTCATGATGCATTTCACGAGGAAATGATATCAAGAGTTATTGAAGATTTACATATTGATCAAAATGAAGCTTTAATTAAATCACTTGAAAGTTTATCAACATATTTTAGAGAAAAATATTAAAAAGATACGACCACACTCGTGGCCGTATCTTTTTTTATGGAAGGAATAATCATCTTTATGAGCGTAACCTTTAATAAAGAAAGTCATCTTATTAAACATCATATTGATATGTACATCAAGTCGTTATTTGATGATGAATTTAATCTTTTATTACACCATATTAAAAACACAATGAAATCACTACAACCAGTAAGTGTCATCGTTATTAAAAGATTGATTTCAAACCTTTTTGACAATAAAACGCATGTATTCTTAGATTTTTGCAAGCATGTTTTAATCAATAATGTGACATCTCATGAAAACATTGATCGATGGTTGGACATACATGTATTGGAACAGAATGACGTATTAATGGATGTATTTGAAATCTTGACTAAATCTATTCGTGAAAGTTTCAAAGATTTCAAAAAACAACACTTAGTACAGTCAAAGGAAAGCAAAAAACATAAGTCACTTCTACAAACGTATCAAAAATTTTATCAACAATATCATAATTATCAAAGATTTATTCATATTTGGGTCACTTCAGAAGATACCATGCATCACATCATTCAGCCTTACAAGATGGCAAAAATTTCATTTGAAACATTGGTTTTAAACAAGCATCAAGAAGGTATCACACATTACATATTACCAGAACCAGAAGATGTCATTGTCTTAGAAAATTGGGACATAAAATTTATAAATAATAGATCCAAACAATATGTATTATGGCTATCTAATGATGCACTCATGACACATATCAAACATATTCCAAGACATTTAGAAGTAGTTGTGGATCTAGATTTGATTATTGAAGAATTTTTACTATCGAATAGCAAAACAGCTCTAAAGTTACATCAATTTAATGAAGAAATCGCACCAATTTTAAGAGAAATTCATCAATACTTGCGAATCAAGAAAATGAAGCATTATTTAGTGGGAAATGTGCTCAAAGATAATCAAATATTGTATCGATGTTTAACACTTGGATTTAGACATATCATCATACAATCGAACGATATCTGTGAAGCAATTTTAGAAGCACAAACATTCATTGAGCCGAGGTACCTTAAAAAAATATATGCCAATTACATGGATAACATTTTTACTTGCCACCTTGGCCTTGGTTGGCATGCCACTTTTCTCAGGATTTTATTCTAAGGAATCAATCATCGAGGCGGTAAAATATAGTGAAATTTTTGGCTCAAGTTTTGCATATTTTGCTGCTGTATTTGGTGTTTTTATCACTTCACTGTATAGCTTTAGGTTGTATTTTATTGTCTTTCATGGAGAGGAAAAGTGGAGAAATAAGCCTGTATCACACAACCATCATGACCATGGCTTAACTTCAAATCAATCACCCCATGAAACAACCTGGGTAGTAACTATA
>JALQTF010000061.1 GCA_023264085.1 Acholeplasmataceae bacterium | reverse complement strand
AAAGCCGTGATGATAAGGTAAGTAATGGATCTTTTTATCATTTAAAATATTGATAAATAGTGTTGCTCTCTTATTTAGTAATGCTTTTGTTTTCTGTAATTCTTGTATATAGGCAGCATAATGATCATCAAAGACTTTTTCTATGGTTTTAAAACCAAAGGATGATGGTAATGAATAGGTTGATCTTGCAATCGACGTGGCCGATGCGAACATTTTTTCAAGCACAGATTGATGATAAGAGATCCCAACTAACATACCAACTCTGGCACCATATAAAGAGAATGCTTTAGATCCTGAATAGGTCAAAAACATCGTGGTATGACCTAAGTACTGATTGATGAGGTCATAGAAATCATACGTTCTATCGGCATAATCAACATATGCCATATCATTAATAATATAGACTCTTTCTGACAGATTCAGATCATGAACAAAATTTAAGATTGTGATCCATGACGCTTCGCTCATAGAATATCCACTGGGATTATGCGATGGATCATTCAGTAATACAAAGACACGTTCAAATTGATTAAGTGCACTCATGATCTTTTGTTTTAATGTATCCACATCAAATTCAAAGGATGCATTAAACATATTAAATGTTTCATAAGTAATGTGTTGATGTGCTAGCATTTGATAATTATTATTCCATGTTGGAATGGCATTAATGACGATATCTTTAGATGTTGCCATACTTTTAAATAATAAATAAAGTGCACCCGTTCCACCAAGTGTCATAATATGTCTTTTAGGTAATTTTAGATTTCCTTTAGTCAAATGCTCAAACCATTTGTCACCGATATAAAGGATTCCTTCAGGTTTTGTATATGGATAAAGGTGATTCAAACTTGAAATACTCTCTAAAACTGTATTAAATGCATGAAATTGATGATGTTCATCAATAATAGATCCTATCGTTGCATTGACAACATCATCATCAGCTTCTTGATGTAACTTTGCTTCTTCTGCAATCAAAAGTGTATCAAGTGGGATTGGATTTTTCATCTTGTCTCCTAAAAATAATGCGTATTTAAATTATACGCTAATACATTACAAAATACCATCTTTTTTTATGTCATTTCATGGTGTTTGATTCAAATATGATTTGAGTACAAAAAAGTATTATATAATGAAGTCAAAGCGAGGGATTATGCGAATATTTGAAACCATTGTCATTTTATTAGGTGTCATCATCATGATATTATCGATGCTTCAAGTCAAAAGCTATCGCCGTACATCATATGTCTTTTTAAGTTTGTTTTTGTTACTTAACATGATTATTGAAGGTCTTAGATATGAAGTGTTAAGTCTCATTTTAGCAATCACGATCATTGGGGTACCAACGTTATCTTTCATACGTGTGAGACGTATATTGAGTATCGGTATTTTTATTCTGATGTTATCACTGATATTCATTTTCCCTGTTTATCACATGCCAACGCCTACTGGAAACTATGATATTGGCACAAAAGTATATCAAATCAATGATACATCTCGAACTGAAATATATGGAGACACTGATACTTACAGAAAATTCAACATTCAAATTTGGTTTCCTTTTGAAAAAACCAATGAAAGTGAACGTGCACCTTGGTTATTGGATCAAGAAGTGACCTCTCAAGCATTAAGCAGAGATTTTGGTTTTCCTGGATTTTTACTCAATCAAACACAATATGTTGAATCGAATAGTTACTTAGATGCTGACTTCACTGAAGAAAAAACATATCCGATCGTCATCTTATCTCATGGTTGGAGTGGAACAAAATATTTACACAGTGATTTAGGTGAAATGTTTGCAAGTGAAGGCTTTATTGCAGTATCGATCGAACATACTTACGGTTCTGTGGCATCTGTCATTGACAATGAAGTGATCTTTAAACAACATGATGCACTAACAGCTTTTAAAGATGATGATTTGGGTTTAGAAAGTAATACAAGATTAATGATGACCTATGGATTAGATGTTATTGCAACCATCAATTATTTAGAAGGACTCAATCAAGATTCTGATGATATTTTTTATGGACATTTAGACTTAGACCATATTGGTGCTGTTGGACATTCTACTGGTGGTGGAGGGGTTGTTTATGCTTCACTTATGGATCAAAGAATTAAAGCACTTATTGGTCTGGATGCATGGGTTGAACCGATTCAAGATATCCTTGAAACTTCTACTTTAAATGTACCTTCTCTTTTTTTAAGAAGTGAAGCATGGGAACTAGGTCCAAACAATGATGTGTTATTACCGATGATTGAAGCTTCAAATCAACAAACTTCACTGTATAGAATTATAGGCACGACCCATTATGATTTTGCGATGGTATATATGTATACATCTCTTGCAAAACCCATCGGATTTTCGGGATCAATTGAAACACATACAATGATTGAAATTATGTTTTCATCACATCTAACTTATTTTAATGAGCATTTAAAAAGTGCTCCTAACGATTTAAGTTGGACCTATATAGACGCGGTTGATCGCGTTCAATAAACAAAATAAAAACTCCTATTAAGGAGTTTTTATTTTACATATTTTTGATTGTATCTTTATCTTCATCTGTTAACTGAAAATCAAACACATCTATATTATTTTTTTGATTTTCTGGATTATGTGATTTTGGAATCACAACCAACCCTTCATGAATTTGATAATTTAAAATGACTTGATTCCATAACTTTTGATATTTTTTACCAATGTCAGTTAACGTTTTTTTGTTTTCTTCAGAAACTTTCGCAAGCGAATGATATGCTTCTGGAATGATGTCATTGGCTTTACAAAAGTCTATGAGATCTTGTTGATGTCTTCCAGGATAAGACTGAAATTGATTGAGCACAGGTTTTATAGATGCATTATTAATAAGATATTGGAGTTGATCTATATTGAAATTAGAGACACCAATCGATTTGATTTTACCGGTTGATACATAACTTTCTAAAACTTTCCAAACGCGTAGGTTTTCTTCATTGCTTTCAAGTGGAAAATGCATCAAATATAAATCGATATAATCCGCATCAATATTTTTTAATGATGCTTCTATATATGAAATTACGAGTTCATTTGTAGCTGAAAATTCTGGTTTTTCTGGAATTTTTGTTGTAATAAAAAGATCTTCTCTTTTTATCATTGATTCTTTAATAGCCTTACCTATGACAGCTTCATTTCTATAATAAATTGCAGTGTCAATGAGTCGATATCCTAGATTTATGGCTGAAAGTAATTCTTTGGTATCAAAATTAATATCACCAAAAAAGTCTTTGTCAACTTTACCATATGTATTTGTTCCTGTACCTAATGTTGGTATTGTATGTCCATTATGAAACGTTTTATATAACATCTATGCCTCCTGAATGTATCTTAAATTTTTGTAACTTCAACATCAAATCCACATATATCTTGTGTTTTAAAATCTTTAAGACCAAACATATAATATTTTGATAGACCTTGTTCATCAAGATTTTTTTTACTAAGACCTGTTCCCTTCCAGATATTGATCCCTAAAAAGTGATGATAGTCACCATCTGATAAAAATGATGCAGAGTGCATAAAATCTTGAATGAGTTTAAATCCAAATCTTTCGATATAATCTTTCTTTGCTTCTTTTAAATGAGAAACATGCAAATGTAGATGTCCTATGATTGTCTGTGAATTAAATGCTTGAATATGATTTGTAATTTTAAATAAAGCATCTAAATCTACTTGTTTAGTCACCATCTCTAATTGACCTTGATGATAGGGCCATTGACTTTTATCTTTATCAAAATACACTTCAATGCCATTCCCTTCTGGATCATTAAAATAAACAGCAATGGATACGCCATGATCAGAAATCCCAGTAATTGGATACTTATGTTGTATCAAGTATCTAATAAACGCTACAAATGATACATCACTATCCAGTAAGAAAGCAATATGATATAAATCTAAAGTGTTTGTTTGCTTTGGCTGATATTCTCCATTTTTTAATATCATGATTGGTGTATTGTTAAATCCTAAATATGTTTGATTTGAGGTTTTCTTAATCACTTCAAAACCTAAAAAACCATGATAAAACTCAAACATCTTTTCATGATTTAAGACATTTATTTCTACTTTGTAGATTTCATTTAGCAAATGTTTCATATGTTTAAATGAATTTCCAAGTCATCTTCATCTAAAGCAGGCTTCCCTTTATTTTCGATCATTTTTCGGAAGTTATTATATACACCTTCCATTTGATCTTGATTCTTGCAAGATAGCTTTATTTCATTGTCTACTGTTTTTACAAAAACATTTTTTGTTGCTTCATTAAATCTTACTTCTTCTAGTGCTTCAAATTTAAAACATATGTCTTTTTTATTTTCTTCTTTTACAACAAATTGATTGAGTGCGTCATCAAAATTTAATGTTTGTTGATTTTTAAGTACTTCAAGTTCAATAAGTGCCATATAATTCTCCTTAATTCACTTAAACAAATTATAACACGTAAAAGTTATCTCAATAAAAAAGTCATCAGTTAAGATGACTTTTTTTTATTACAGTTTTATGAGATTGCCATTTTCATCAGGAAACTTACCTAAAACAACTCTTATGACATCGATGACATACCAAATACCAAATCCGCCACCTGTGATAAGAAATAAAATTGCTAACCCGAATTTTTTAACATAAACATAATGGAATGTGGGTAAAACAATTGTTAGAATCAATAGAACAAGTCCATTCTTTTCAGATACCATTGCTTTTACTCCTTTTTTTTCATCTTAACATAAACTTAAGAATTTAACAAATTGACTTGAAAAAAAGTCAACCTTTAAGATGACTTTAATTCTGAATGTTTGTTTCTAAATTTTGGTAATAAATATGCCCACTCTATAAACAATACATTTGGTACCCAACATAAAAAACCTAATGTCGCATAGAAGTATTCAAATTGTTTATAGCCAAAAACCAAAAAGAATAATCCCATATAAATTCTTAAAGTAACTGCTGCAAATGTCAATGCATAACTTCTAACAATCCAAATTCTAAATGATGGCATATCATCATGCTTTTGAAAAATAAATGCTTTATACGTTGTATATAACCATAATATAGCCAGTAGTGAAAAACCAACAACATTTGCAAAACCCGCATATGCAAAAAATGCCAAATAAAACCCTGTGACACTACCAAAGAATACTGAAACAAAATACACATAGCGTAATCTTATATTTACTTTTGGATATTTAACTCTAAAAGATCTTCGAAGTTGTATCACACCAGAAACAATGGCAATGGATGAAAATACAGCATGCGCAATGATTGCTACAGTGTTAGAATCAAAAGATGGTTTCAAAGGTGGTGCTAATGTCCCAGGTGGTAGAAATACATACCCAACAAAAGAGTATATAAACATGAGTATGGATGATACCAAAAGTGTATTCTCTATCAAATGGTTTGATTTTTTCATAAATACCTCACAAACTTAATATACCATATATAAAAAAAAGCTATCTTCAAGATAGCTTTTTATTGTTTATAAACTATGGCGTTTCAGGAGGGATTCGAACCCCCGACCGACAGCTTAGAAGGTATTTTTCTAATCAATCGTTTGAAATATAACAGTTTCCGAAAAATTATAAGTATAAAAATTACC
>JALQTF010000004.1 GCA_023264085.1 Acholeplasmataceae bacterium | reverse complement strand
CAGCATCTTGAATGGTTTCAAGTGCTTTTAATTCTGATTCATATGCATCTTTTCTGACATTACCGTCATGTTCATAAGCAAGGTTTCTCACTTCTGATAATGTCATTTCAGAACCACGATATGAGACTTTTAAATTTGCAGTCAGCATATTTTGAAGTCTTCTCCACGAATCACTCGCGACTTCTCTTAGTTTCGTGAGAAGGAGTTCTTCTGATTCTGAAAGCATATAATTGGCACTTTCTTGTTCACGCTTTAAATTATATAAATAGTTTTTAATGAGTGTACTAGAAGCACTTAATGCATCTAAATCTAACGTTTTTAAATATCTTGTAAACATTACGTTTTCTTTGGTTGTTGATTTTAATATACGATCTAATCTCGCCATATACTGTAACGGTTCCGGATCGTTTACATTACTTGAATATCTTAAACTTGCATAAGCATAAAGTGTTCTCACATGTTTGGTCATTTTTTCTTCAAATGACACATATGTTTCTAAAAATTGAACAGGTGTCATTGTATCTTTCTTCAACATTAAAGATTTAAAATCCTTTGTCATCTCTTCAAGTTTCTTAATATCATTTTCATAGTTGTCATCAAAACCAAGATATAAATCATTTAAATTCCACATTTCATCCTCCATTTGAAACATTATAGCATAAAAAAAGATGTTGTGAGGGGGGGGGATCACAACATCTTATTTATTAAGCCTTATTGAAACGTTCTTCAATAAGGTCCCAATCAACAACTGAGAAGAAAGCTTGAATATAATCTGGACGACGGTTTTGGTAATTTAAATAGTATGCATGTTCCCAAACGTCTAATCCTAACAATGGTGTACCAAGTGTGAGTGGTGTATCTTGATTAGGTGTCGATACAACTTCTAAGTCTCCCGCATTATTTTTTATGAGCCATGCCCAACCGGATCCAAATCGCGTTGCAGCTGCTTTTGCGAATGCCTCTTTAAATCCTTCATAAGATCCGAATGTTGTATTTAATGCAGTTGCTAAATTTCCTTTAGGAGCTTCTTGGTGATTTACTTTTAGCTGTGGCCAGAAAAATGCATGATTGAAATGGCCACCACCATTATTTCTTACAGCACCTCGAATCGATTCTGGTACTGAATCCAAATTTTTTAAAAGTGTTTCTAAGTCTGCAGTAACTGAAGGTTCTTTTTCCAACGCCGCATTTAAATTATTGACGTAACCTTGATGATGTTTACTATAATGTATTTCCATTGTTTTTGCATCGATAAATGGTTCTAATGCATCAAATGCATAAGGTAAAGCTGGTAAAGTGTATGCCATAATAGTTGCCTCCTAGTTTTTATACAATTCTATTTTATACGATAGCATCATTTCTTACAAAGCATTTACAAAGATTCACATAACTTAACAAACTCAGAATCTAAAGTCACCATATAAGATGAGTATGTTTTCACATGGACTAAAGATCCATGCATACCTGTAATTTTTTTTACATCTTTTTTAAAGGCTACCATGACCTCTACTTTAGAAGCTTTTCTTAGAGAGGAAAAGTATGCAGCATACTTCATGGCATCTTTAAATAACGTACTATCTTTTGACCCTCTTAGTATGACATGACTACCTGGTGCATCTTTTACATGAAAGAAGATGTCATGTGCATGTGCTAATTCGTGTGTGACATATGCATTCATTTCTGCATTTTTTCCAATCCATAAAATATCTTGACCATCTCTAATTTCAATGGGTTGCATGCGTTTCTTTTTAATATTTGTTTGTTTTTTAAAGATGAATTTCTGCTCAAATAATATCGATAGGATATCTTGATATGTCATCATGTTTGAAATTAAATCAAAGCGCAATTGTTTTAAAAAATCAAGGTCTTGTTGTGTTTTTAATATTTGATGGTCAAGTTGAGGTAACGCTCTTTTTGCTTTATTATAAGCTTTTAAGTAGCGTTGTGCATTTTCATGAACTGTTAAATCAACATCTAAATCGATATTTTCAATACGTGCTACATACGCTTTAGGGTCATGATACGTATATAACGTTTCAGCAATCAAATAATCTTGTAAATGAGATTGGTGTAAGCTTTTTTCATCCATTAATTTTGGTAATTTTAATTGTCTTTTTTGAATGAGTGTATCGATTACACCTGTATGAATATGTGTCTCATCATAAGTTGTTTGCATCATATGATTGATTGAATCAAATATTTTTCCATTTTCTACTTGATAGATGTATCTTTTGGAACCTTTCATAGATGGTACAACTGGCAAGTCATATGGCTTTGTTTCTGTTTTGAGAATTTCGAATGCTAAATCTTTTGACATGCCTTCATAAGCGGATACATAACCATTGACATCGAATTGGTTAAAAGTGAATTCGGTAAGTTGTTTCTTATTTGACGGAAAAAAAGTAAACGGAAGGTGATATGCAATACTCCTAGATATCTCATGTACCATTTTTTTGTATGCTTCAAGAATCATCCCATCTTTTATGAGAATTAAATTGGCATGTTTTCCCATCATTTCGATAACCAATTGATATTGAATGTTGCCATCAAACGCATCAAATGTTTCACATGTGATGATACATACACGGTCTGTTTGATATTGCTTGATAGTAGTTATGTGTGATCTAGAAAGGTATTTTTTAAATAATGATAGTGATTGGTGATGATCAGAAGTAATTTTTTTATGATCCGTAAAATATAATCGATTATCATTGGCATGTAAGTCAATATAAAAAAGTTTCTTTTGTTTTTGATGATATAATTCAAATGCAAAAACATCCGTTTGAACATATAGGATATTATCAATACGATGATGGATAAGAGAATCTTGATATTCATTTATGAGATGATGCATCATTAAACCATCAAATGACATTTTGAAAACCTTTCATGAAAATACTTTACACATTCTATATTATCATATATAATAGCATTTAGATAAGTAAGGGAGCAAGGCATGAAATTAAATGAACGCGGCTTACTCATTGTATTGTCAGGTCCTTCAGGTGTCGGAAAAGGTACCGTTAGAAAAGCACTTTTTGACATGGATGATCATGACTTGACATATTCTGTTTCAATGACAACACGACCCATGCGTCCGGGAGAGAAAGACGGTGTTGATTATTACTTTGTCTCAAAAGAAGAATTCAAAAAACGTATTGAAGACAATGGTTTCTTAGAATACGAAGAATTTTTTGGAAATTATTATGGCACGCCAAAAGATAAAGTAGAACAACAACTTGATGAAGGCCATGAAGTCGTCTTAGAAATTGAGGTTCAAGGAGCTTTAAAAGTACGTAGTCAAGTTAAAGATGCAGTTTTCATATTTCTTGTACCACCATCTAAGAAAGCTTTATCTGATCGGTTGATATCACGTGGTACAGAAAATGATGATACCGTATCCATTCGATTAGCAAAAGCTGAAAAAGAATTTAAACTTGCTCATAAGTATGACTACATCGTTGTCAATGATGATGTATACAATGCGGCAGATAGAATTCTAGCAATTATTCGAGCAGAACATGCCAAAACAGAACGTTCCATCTATAAATACAAATCTTTAATTGAGGGAGATATATGAGTAATAAAGACGGTTTAAGATATCCATCCATAGATGCATTATTAGAGAAGATTCCATCAAAATATAAGCTAGTATATGCAGCTTCAAAAGTAGCTAGAGTTTTAGAAGAAGCAAATTTAGAAGTGGAAGATGCGACTTCAGAAAAAAGTATTGGTGTTGCATTAGAAGAAATTATTGCAGGCAGAGTTGATATTGATTTTGAATAAAAAAAGCGCTAGATGCGCATTTTTTTTATGTGCCAAAGATTGTTGTTACATCGGGTAAAGTAAATGTATCAACCCTTTCAAAGTATTGTAAATCACTAGAACTTGGTAATTCTATCATCGACATATTATATAAAAAATCTAATACAACATCTAATTCTAATGAAACATCTAACGATTCTGTATTTTCTATGAGTCCATTTACTGGAATAATAATGGAATCAATCAAAGAAGTAATTGTAGCATAAATCACAAAATTATCAATAATGATCATTTCAATGGTTGCTTCAATGGAAAGACCATTAATTAAATTGTCAATCACAATAGGCGATGTTAAATAATGTCCATATGGCATCTCATAAACTTCAAGTAAATTCACTTGAGGGTCAATGAATCCTA
>JALQTF010000055.1 GCA_023264085.1 Acholeplasmataceae bacterium | reverse complement strand
GAGGACCGGATGGATCGCGTTCGCGAGGGACGCCCGGTGAAACTCGTCACCGCGGGAAGCAGTCCGCAGATCGCAATGTCGGAAGTCAGCGTCGTCGGACCGACCGTCGAACTGCTGCCGGAAAGACTGTGGCGAAACACCAGCAATACCTTGTCTATTTTTAGCAATAATGAGTTCAACTTCACCTGTATTACCATCATCAGATTTCTTATAGTAATCTGGACGATATAAAAACATGACAATATCTGCGTCTTGTTCGATACTTCCTGATTCTCTTAAATCTGCAAGAATCGGTTTTTTATCTTCTCTTTTTTCAACTTCACGAGATAACTGAGAAAGTGCAAGGACAGGAATTTTAAGTTCTCTTGCCATTTGTTTTAAACTGCGTGAAATATTTGCCACTTCTTCTTGTCTATTGCCACTTCTTGAATCGGATTTAATGAGTTGTAAGTAATCAATGACAACAAAATCTAACCCTTTTTCTTGTGCAAGTTTTCGACATTTTGCACGAATGTCTAAAACAGAAACAGACCCTGAATCATCAAAGTGAATGTTTAATTGATTGAGTGACTGCATCCCACTTTCGAAATATTGCCATTCTTTTGTTGATAAATTACCTGTTTTTAAACGTGTATTTTTAATATTTGCTTCGGTTGAAAGCATACGAGAAACAAGTTGAGCATTACTCATCTCTAAACTGAAGATGGCAACATTTGCTTTTCCTTGTTGATTTCTTTTTGCAACATTCATCGCGACATTCATCGCAAATGCACTTTTACCCATAGAAGGTCTTGCAGCTAAAATAATAAGTTCTTCTGGTTGTAAACCTGCAGACAATTCATCTAGATTTTTATAGCCCGTCATCAACCCTGTAATTCCTTTTTTGTTAGCATTACGTTCTGAGACTTCTTTTACTTCTTTAGTAATTTCAGATAATGTTGCAAATGAAGATGCTTTTCTTCTTTTTGATATTTCAAAAATACCACTCTCAGCATAGTCTACATACTCAGTGACTTCCATATCTTTGCCGTATCCATGTTCAATCACTTGAGAGGCAAAATCAATAATTTCTCTTTTTAATGAAGCCTCTTTGATCATTTCGACATATGTATCTAAATGAGACGTAGATGGAATCATTTCTGCTAAACTATATAAATAATCGAGTCCTCCAGATGATTCTAAAACACGTTGTTCTCTTAAGATCGCTCCGACACTTACATAATCAATCGTTTTTGATTGATCGTCTAACTGTTTCATAGCATCATATATGTGTTGATGATGCGCATCAAAAAAATCTGAAGTCTTTAACAAATCTGTGACTGAAGCCATCTTTTTTGGATCTAAAAATAATATCCCCAGGACACGTTGTTCAGCATCCAAATGATGGGGTAACGTTTTTGCTGCCATAATCAATCCTTTTTCTCTTCTTCAACATGGACTTCAAACTGTGCATCTACACCTTTATGTAAATGTACCGTGACAGTATATATTCCTACTGAATTAATATCTAATGATAATTCAACTTTCTTTTTATCTAAAGTAATGCCATGCTCTTTTTCAAATTGTTCAACAATATGCTTGGTTGTAATCGCTCCGAATAATTTACCATCTTTTCCTACTTGTATGGTCAGTTTGATATGTTTGTGATCGATATCTTGTTTTAATGTTTTCATGAGCTCGATATGTTTTTGTTGCGCTTCAAAGGCTTTTTCTTGTTTATCATGTAATAATTTTAAGTTTTCATCCGTTGCAAGCATCCCTTTTTTCTGAGTCAATAAATATTGCCCATATCCACCAGCAACATCAATGACATCATCTTTTTTGCCTCGTCCTTTAACATCTTCTAATAATATCACTTTCATAGGTTGATCTTGTCCTCCGTATTCTAAGGTTATTTTTTGTTTAATTGCCTCGATCATATCCTCAATTGTGGCTTCTTTTTGAACAGCAGCACTCGTTAAGTGTCCTCCACCTCCAAAAAATTCCATGAATATTTGGACATTGATTTGACCTGTTGATCTTGCAGAAACACCAACGACACCTTCTCTTACATAACCAACTGCAAAGACAGCATCGATATGTTCAATTTCTAATGCTGCTTCAGCAGCTTGTGCAAGAAGAACACGATCCACAAAACGTGTTTCATCCTTTAAAATAATAAAGTGCGTTTCAATGACTTCAGCTTTAGCAATCAAATCAAAAATATGTTTGGTTTTATTAAAATCTTTTTTCAACCATCCATGAACTTTTGAAATATCTGCACCAAGTTCTTTAAGTTTACCTGCAACTTCAAACGTTCTCGGTCCAGTACGTAAAGTAAATTGATTTGTGTCTACCACCATACCGCCATACATGATACTTGCATATAATGGATCAAATTCCATATCAATTAATGTTTCATAAAATGACCAAACATCTATGACAAGTTCAACAGTAGACGAAGCATATGGTTCAATATAGCTATTATCAGATGTGACTGCATCATCACTTGCGCGATGATGATCAATAATCACAATATGTTCCACTTTATCTACAAGTGAAGCGTCCACCAGTAATTGTTTTGATTGGGTATCGACAATCACAACAACGGATTTATTTGAAATTTGAATTGAATCTAAAGGTATGCGTGGATCTTCTTTGGCTTGTATTAATTCTCTAAATACTTTAAGTGCTGTTGGATCTAGTTCATCATCAGGGGCAATAATGAATGATTTGTTTTGAACTGACTTTGCCATTTGGTATACACCTAACATCGCTCCTAATGCATCCAAATCTGCTCTTTTATGACCCATGATATATACACTATCGCTTGTTTCAAATAGTTGTTTCATGGATTGTGCTTGAATTCTTGCATTCACGCGGCTATTACTTGAGACTGATTCTTTCGTTGCACCGAAATAGGCAATTTTTTGATTTTGATATTCCCGTTTGATGCGAGCACGTAATCATCTTCGTTACAACCGAGTGCGACGTCGTATTCAACGTCTTCTTCGTCTTCGAAAGGGTTAAAGCCCCAATCTTTTAAGTCTTCATCGGTTATCCCGATATC
>JALQTF010000045.1 GCA_023264085.1 Acholeplasmataceae bacterium | reverse complement strand
CTTCATATAAAAAGGTTGGATGATGATAATTTCCGGCAATAAACATTTGATCTTTAATAAAAGCTGGCAATATATTTAAGATGAATTGTGATTCAATAATTGGTCCGTATGCTTCCTGATTCATAAAGTTTCCCCATCGTCCTACAATTTGTCCAATGAGAAAGCCTACAGCGACAATATCAGCAATAAGCCAGAAACTAACGCCTTTTTTCTTTGTATAAATTAACACGAATAACGTTGCAGCAATCACAGCGCCATGTATCGATAGTCCACCTCTAGTGATATTAACAATATCCAAGAGTGATTGGTAATTCTTATTAGGATCAAAAATGACATAATAAAGTCTTGCACCTACGATTGCGATGGGTACTGTCCATAATAAAGCATCATATAAAAAGTCTACCGATAATCCTTTTTTCTTAAATTCATCGACTGACCAAAAAACAGCAATAAGTAATCCTGAAAGAATAAAAACAGCGTACCAAGCAACTTCTGCAAACCCTAAATCAAGTGCAACATTGTCATATGGCACACGTGTCTGGGGGACAACTGCAAGTATCACCAGCACCACAAAATATAAAAATGCACCACCATAGAGTTTGATTGGTGTGATGTGGTTGAAAAACCATTGTTTCATGTTTGTCATCATTCTTTCCTTTCTGCTTTTTTATTGATTTTATCCACAAAATCTTTTGCAGCATCGTATCCTAAATATTTAAGTTTCATATTATCTGCAGCGGATTCTACGAGTGTAGCAACATTTCTTCCTGGTAATACAGGAATGGTAATTTTAGGCAGTTCTGTTTCAAAATATCTTACATATTCTGTTTCAACACCTAAACGGTCATAATGTTTTTCTTCGTTCCACGCTTCAAGCTCAACAACAAGTCTAATTTTTTTATCTTCTCTGAATGCGCCAGCGCCATACATTTCAACAACATTTACAATACCAATACCGCGTACTTCAATCAGTTTTTTTGTAATATCCGGGGCATATCCTATCACAGACCCTGCAGATGCCTCATACATATCTACACGATCATCTGCAACAAGCAAATGTCCTCTTTTAATAAGTTCTAGTGCAGTTTCACTTTTCCCAATACCTGATTTACCAATAATCAGTGTTCCCAATCCATGTATATCTACTAAAACACCGTGTAATGTTTTTCTGGGTGCCAAATTTGCGTGAAGGAAATTATACAATAAACTCGCAAGTGCTGTGGTTCTATGTGTCGATCTTAATATCGCGACACCATATGTATGTCCAAATTCATAAAACATATCGTGTATATAGACATTTCTTGAGAAAATCATACATGGTGGTTGTTTTTTAAAAAGTGTTTCGATACGTTCTTTCATTGTTTTTTCATCAAAAAGTTGCATGAAACTTGCTTCTTTTGAACCAAATAATACAATTCTGTTTGGATCATAAAAGTCAAAAAAACCAGCGAGTTCAACTCCAGGTCTTGCTAGCAAATCACTATCGATGGTTTTATCAAGTGATTGTTCAGCTATCAATACTTCTAAATTCAAATCTTTGACTAAGTCTTTTACATATACACTCATATTGACTTCCTTTTCAAACGTCTTCTACTGTTTCTAATAACAATAAATCTTCTTAAAAGGTATCTGATCCACATGAAAATAAATGACATACCGATGAGACCTTCTACCGATAAAATTTTAAATTGATTGAATACCATTGCAAAAACAGTCACAATGAGTACCATAATAATACTGCTCGCCATCCCAAAAGAGGCGGCAAACACTTGGTACAATCTTATGGACATCGTCGTTTTAATGATATGTTCAGACAGTGTTAAAAATATTGAAAGTAGAAGAATATCAATAATGGATGCTTCAAAAACACTTAAGTTTAATGCGGTTAAAATACCAATAAGTCCCATCAGTACAAACGTATTGACGAGAAGCAAAATCATTAAATGTTTCACGATGTTTTTATGAAAATAAAACGTCAATGTTAAGAGTATTTTTTTAGATTGTGAAGGTTGAAGTTTCATAGGGGTATTATATCAAAGAATCTCTCTTAAGTCTTTAAAACTTGAGCTAAATATTGCCCAGTATATGAATTTTTT
Source organism: Acholeplasmataceae bacterium (assembly GCA_023264085.1). GTDB lineage: Bacteria > Bacillota_I > Bacilli_A > Acholeplasmatales > Acholeplasmataceae > UBA8290. The sequence goes on along the minus strand of JALQTF010000045.1, from coordinate 1,558 downwards.
ACTTTAGCAACTTGTTCGGGTGTGCCAACTGCAACAATTTGACCACCTGCATCACCACCATCAGGTCCTAAATCAATAATATGGTCTGCATTTTTAATAACATCCAAATTATGTTCGATGACAACCATAGTTGCACCCTGATCTACAATTCGATGAAGGACTTCAACGAGTCTTTTTACATCATCCGTATGAAGTCCCGTTGTGGGTTCATCAAGAACGTATAATGTTTTATCTGTGATTTTTTTATAGAGTTCACTCGCTAATTTCACACGTTGTGCTTCACCACCAGAAAGTGTTGTCGCAGATTGACCAAGTGTGATATATCCTAATCCAACATCTACAAGTGTTTGAAGTTTTGCTTGAATTTTTGGAATTGCACTGAAAAAATCAAGTGCTTCTGAGATGGTCATATTTAAAACATCAGCAATATGTTTACCTTTAAATTTGATTTGAAGTGTTTCGTGGTTGTATCTTGTTCCGTGACATACCTCACATGGAACATAAACATCTGGTAAAAAGTGCATGGTGATTTTTTTCATCCCATCACCACTACACGCTTCACATCTTCCGCCTCTAACATTGAACGAAAAACGCCCTTTTTGATAGCCCCGCATTTTAGCTTCCACTGTTTGAGCGAACAAGTCTCTTATATCATCAAACACACCTGTATATGTTGCTGGATTGCTTCGTGGGGTTCGACCAATAGGTGATTGAGAAATTTCGATAATTTTATCGATATGTTCATAACCAGCAATAAAATCGTGTTTTCCTGGTGTCTCTTTGATTTTGTAATAATGCTGTTGCAACCCTCTAAGTAAAATACTGTTTACAAGTGTGGATTTACCAGATCCCGAAACACCAGTAACAACAGTCAGTGTAGACATCGGAAAACTTACAGAAATGTTTTTTAAATTGTTTTCATGGCCATTAATAACCATTAAATCTTTATTATTTCCTTTGCGTCTTTTTTTGGGATATGGTACCGTGAGGATATTTTTTAAATATTTTCCAGTCAAACTCTTTTCATTATTCATCACGTCTTTAGGCGTGCCATATGCTACAACTTCTCCACCAAAATGTCCTGCACCAGGACCTATATCAATGAGATAATCCGATGCGAGCATGGTATCGTGATCGTGTTCAACAACGACTAGTGTGTTTCCTAGATCTCTCATCTTTTTAAGTGTGTTGATAAGTTTGTCATTATCTTTTTGATGAAGCCCTATAGAGGGTTCATCTAAAACATAAAGAACTCCTGTCAGTTTTGAACCAATTTGTGTTGCAAGTCTGATGCGTTGTGCCTCACCACCTGATAAAGTTCCTGCAGATCTTGACAATGTGAGGTAATTAAGACCAACATCTTTTAAAAATGTTAATCTTGCAATAATTTCCGCAATCGCCAATCTCGCAATTTGTTGTTTTTCTTTTGAAAGTTCTAATGAGGAAAAAAATTCAATCATATGATCAATCGACATATCGGTTGCTTCATGTATGCTTTTCTGATGAATTTTTACCGATAATGCTTGTTCATTAAGTCTAGCACCATGGCATGAAGGAC
>JALQTF010000031.1 GCA_023264085.1 Acholeplasmataceae bacterium | reverse complement strand
CAAATATTTTGATATATACACATATAAATCTTCTGATTTTAAAAACGAAAATTTGAGAAAGGAAGCCTTCAAAAAGCTGTTTGATTTACACAATTCAGATTTAGTTTTTGAAAATAATTTTTCACCACTCAATGTGTTTAGCGAAATTGCTGATATTTCTAATTCAATCGAGAGAGATGCAAAAGAAGTTGGTTTTGAGATTATTAAAAAAATTAAAGAAATTATTGAGGGTAAACATGACGATTTACCTGAAGAAGCTTTCCAAATGGTTGGAACCATTGATGAAGCTATCGAAAAAGCAAAAAAACTTCAATCGGAGTCATAATTGAAAGTAGATATTAAGTCTGTCTTTGGTGATCAATATCATCAAGAAGTTGATTATGTTGTGATCACCAATCAAGACGGAGAGATTGCCATTTTAAAAGATCATATTCCTATCCTTTTATCGATTGAAGAAGGATATATTCGTATGCAATCTGAATCCAACACAACGATATGTTATGTGCTTCAGGGATTTTTAGAGTTTTCTAATAATTTATTGACAGTTGCTGCATATGATATCAGTGTTTCTAATACACTTGAAACTGCAAAAGAAGCGTTATTAAAAGATAAACATCAAAGAGAACAACTTGCAAAAGAAGAAAATGTTGATTTTTCTAAACTTGAACGGGATTTATTTAATCATTTAAAGGATGCGAAAGCAGGGAAATTATGATTGAATATATCCTTTACATCACATCCATGCTCGTTTTTTTCTTTATTAATTTACGTATCTTACAAGCGCTTCATATAGAAAATAAATTTGAAAAGATGAAGCTTTGGGAAATCAAAACTGCATATTTCATTATTTCTCTTGTGATTGCACATGTACTAAGTGAGATGATACTGAGAATTGCATCATTATCGCAATTCATATAACGGAATTAATACTATGTTCATAGTAGACATGAAGAAATGTCTACTTTTCTTTTATAGTGAATAAGCATGATACAATATATAGTAGGTGAAATCATGATTTATAAATTGAAGCCCATCTTCCTCAGCAAAATATGGGGCGGTACTAAACTAAAGCATATTTATCAAACTGACTTAATTAATATTGGTGAAGTTTGGGGTATTTCTGGACATCAATCTTATTCAAACTTTATAAATGATAATCATATCACATTAAGAGAACTTTATCATAATGAGCGAGATTTATTTGGGGGCTATAAATTAAATGAGTTTCCTATATTAATGAAAATTATTGATGCTAAAGAAGACTTATCTGTACAAGTTCATCCAGACGACAAGTATGTAAATAAATTTAATAGCTTAGGTAAAGAAGAATGTTGGTATATCTTAGATGCTTCAGATGATGCAGAGATACTTATAGGACATAATGCCAAAAATAAGAATGAATTCATTAGTGCAATTCAATCTAATAATATGAACCAAGTTTTTAGAAGATATAAAATTAAAAAAGGTGATTATTTCTATATTCCTGCTGGTACAGTTCATGCGATTTTGAAAAATACACAAGTATTAGAGGTCTCTCAATCTTCAGACATAACATATCGACTTTATGATTACAATAGAACAGATGATAACGGATATACACGTGAATTACATCTAAAAGAAGCAATCGAAGTCATGAATATACCAGACAATAAAGTGTTGAAAAATCATAAGAAAAAGTATTTTGATTTTGAAGTATTCAAAAACAAAGACACACACTCAGTCATTTCACATACTTATGGTGATTATATTGGGATTACAAGTGGTAATGGATATGTTAATGAATATCAAGCAAAATTTGGAGATTTTTTTATGATTTCAGCGAATTCTCAATATCATCTAAAAGGAAATTTTGAGTATATTAAAGTTACTTTGATTTAAAAAACGCAGATCAATTCTGCGTTTTTTTTAAGATATATTTGGCAGCATGTATATGTGGTTTTGATTTTGGTATTTGGAGAACAATCTCTAATTTTCTATTATTTATAATATTTTCTATGCATTTAAAGTAAATTGGATCATGACCTAAACTACCAATGATTGTACATGTAGTTTTTTTGAAACCTAGCCGCTTGTAGACGGCTTCCATAGCATCAACAATTTTATTTGCTCCTTCAATGAGTATTTCTTTAGAAGCAGAATCAGAATGTCCATATGAAGTGACAAATTTAGCAAGTGCTGCTGTTTCTGTGCGTTTCATACGAAAATCTTTAACTATTGAAAGAATATCATGCTCATTATGTATCCCTATTTTTCTGCGTATAAATTTTAAGAAAGCAGTATCTTTTTTTCTAAAATCAAAGGCCTTAATTGAATCTAAGACTGATTGTAAGCCAAGATAATATGCACTTCCTTCATCACCTTCATAAAATGACCATCCCGATGCTCTGTGGGATCGATTAAGATGTCTTCCATAACAAACAGTTCCAGTCCCTATGATACTTACCATTGATGATTCTGGATTATCAGTAACTAAAAAGGCAATATCAATATCATTTTCCACATAGATTTGACAGTTTTCATTTTTAGGTATGACTTCATTAACTAAATTGAATAAGGGTATTTTATCATCTGAACTTAATATGCCGCCTAATCCAATATATACAGCACTAAAAGAATATTCAAAAGATTTTAAAAAAGTTATAAGATAACGTTTTAGATGATTGATGTCAACCGTATCAAGAGATGAAGGACCATAAGTGGCCTCTTTTATAATTGTGTGTGTTGAATCTACAATTACCATTGCAGTTTTAGTTCCACCACCATCTATTGCTAATGAATATTGCATACTCACCTCGTTCTATTATTATAACATAATTATAAATCATAAATAAATGTATTGTAAAGGTATTAAAACCATGATACAATTATAATAAACGAGGATATTTATGAAACAAAAAATACCACAATACATTTATATTAAAGAGTATATTCAAGATCAAATCGATCAACAAGTGTGGAAAGAAGGCGACCTGATTCCAACAGAAGTAGAACTCATGAAAATTTTTTCTGTGTCGAGAGTCACTGTAAGAAAGGCGATTGATCTTTTAGTTCAAACTCACTATTTGACAAGAAAGGCTGGATATGGAACGACCGTAAATCCAGATCGTAGTTTATTGTCAAATTTCACTTTAGTCCAAAGTTTTACTAATGAAATGAAAGAAATGGGTCTTGCAACGAAAACAATGCATGTAGAAGTAGAGAAAGTTTTAGCAAATGACTTATTAGCAAGTATTTTCAACATTCAAAACGGAGACATGCTTTATCACATTGTCAGAACTAGAGGAACCACAATACCACTCATATATTCAGATACATATCTATATCCTGTGATCGAGTTACCACTTGATTCAAAAGCACTGTATGGGTCACTTTATGAATTTCTTTCTAAACATCAAGTATACTTCAGCTATTTTGAAGAGTTTGTTAGTGCTGTACACGCAAAACAGGAAGTAAAGAAACTACTTCAGGTAGAACAGAGTAACCCGCAGCTTAAGCGTAAGCGATTCAGTTATGATGTGACCGGAAAATTAATTGAATATACAGAAACATTTTATAATGCTCAGCAATATGAGTATAGAACAAAAATTTTCTATAAAAAATAAATGTATTATAAAGGTATTGAAAAAAGAAGAAAATTAAGATATAATAACCATAAAGTAAGCGTTTACAGGAGAGAACATGCATAAACTTTATGGTTTTATTTTTATTTTCATTTCGCTATTTATGCTTTCAAGTTGTCAATCAAAACCTATAGAAGAGGTTGAAAATGTGATTGAAAATTGTGGCTATGTTTATCAATTAGTTGAGGGTGGACAAATAAAAGTAATTAGTGTTGAATCACCATATTCAAGTATAAAAGGAGACTTGAATTTACTTGTTTCACCATGTGTGAGTCAAAATCAAAGTGTGTTTTTTGAAAGTTCTTCATTAAAAACGCATCAAATTTTCATTGCTTTTGATGCTGTTTATCCAGTTGGCTTTTTAGAAATTGAATTCATTAGTGACCATTCTTTCATGTATGGTCTATCGACTTCGATGGACAATAAAAAATATGAGAAAAAGTTTGATCTATCTTCTGAACAAACAAAACACAATCTTGAGAATGTTTATGCACGAAATATTAAATTAACAATACCAGCAGATGTATTATTTCAAATCGATAAAATTTCTTTATCAATGGGCACTGGTTATCGAGTGTCATTAGATGAAACGTTTAATCAATCTATCATTCAAACTGAAGGATGGACCGGCGCTGATGGCATTTTTAGTTTTAATTTAAATGGTAATGATCAATTAAATGCAAATGATTCTAACACGCTTTTTATTTTTTCTGATACATTTGTGGGAAATATCAATATTGATAATTTAAGAAGAATTTCTCCGAGATTAATTAACAACTCTTTAGCTTATTATAACGAATCAAATGATCAACCATGGGAATTTGTTGTTTCTAATGAAAAAGCAATTTTCTTACCAGATAATTACACAAATCATCATCCATATCAGTTGATATCCCCTGAGGGTATATCACCTTCTTTTCATTATAATGGTTTTGTAGATCCTAATACGACTGCTACTTGGTTAACAGATGACAAGGATGCCAAAATAAGATTCAGATTTGAAAGGACAACATATGTTGATTCAATGTATTTATGGAATCATATCGTTGAATCCTTTCAAGTGAAAGAAATATCGATAACCACTGTATTAAATGGTAGTGTATCTCATTTAACTAAACAAAGCCTAGACCCTTTTACAGAAAATGGAACTTATTCAAATAAAATTATCATAGGTAAAATGGTTGATGAAATTACCATTGAGTTTCTGGATACTGAAGATGGACCATATTATGGTTTATCCAAAATATTCATTCAAGGTTTAGAGCAGGGTTTATTTCCGGAAATAGATGCAACATATGTTGATTTGGAATTAAACGCTAGAGATTTATCATCACGTTTATGGTTACAAGACGGTATTGTTTTAAATCATTATTTATATGTTTTTCCAATTTTAGTTAAAGACGAACAAACCATATTCAAAGTTGAGAATGTGGGTCTAATGGAAATCCCAATTAGTCAAGGACGTTTACAGCATGAAGAAACAAGATATCTCCATACGCCCTTACAAGTCTATACTGAAGATGGTGGCACTATATATTTTGGTGCAGGTGTAATGGACAACCGTGAAATAGATGGATATATTTATATTTATGGATATAAAGATTTAAATGGTAGACATTTGGTTGTAGCAAGAACTAATGAAGCCAACTTTCTAAATTTTAATGAATGGATGTTTTTTGATGGCGTTGATTTTGTAAAAGATATTCACAAGTCAAAAGGCCTAATAGATCAGGTTTCTGCAGAATTAAGTGTTTCGTTTATGGGAGAGATTTTTGAAAAACAGTATGCGCTCGTCTCAATGAAAAACACCACTTCTGGAACAGTAAGTTATGCACTTTCTGATACACCTTTTGGTCCATTTGATGAATGGGTAGATATATATCAAAGTCTAGAACCACAATTTCTTGATGCCTTTGCTTATAACGCGAAAATTCATTACCACTTATCATCTGAAGATACACTTTATATTTCTTATAACGTTAATAGCTTTAGTTTTGCAGCGTTTATTGATTCAAGAATATATTATCCAAGGATGCTGCGACTCGATCGTATTTCTAAAAAGGATTAATGAAAATCATGAAAAAATATATCTATGAAGCATGGCATGATAAAGGTGAAGTAGAAATTAATCTTAATAGTATTTTTCCAGTTCAACTAATTTCTAAAGATACATCAGTTATTAAATTTTATATTGATGAAGAAGTTTCATCTTCTATTTATGCAAACCGTATTTGTTTTAATCTCAAAAGTAAGCAGTTTGTTAGAGTAGAATTGCTAAAAGGTTTTTATGCCGTTAAAGATGATGTGATGTCAAAGAAATTTATTCCTGAAAGTCTTTGGTCAGGAGGAGATGGTATTTACTCATTTCCGATAAAGAATAACGATGATGGATTTCCTGACAATGCAAACGTTAAAAATGATGATAGTTTATTTGTGTTTGGAGATACATTCGTAGGAGAAATTGATCCACAATCGAAACAACGGATTGAACCCACACTTATGCCAAATAATAGTTTTGCATATTTAAAAGATGGAGAAATCTCCTTTCATCTAGAAAAAGATTCGTTGGGTCAGATCAAAAGTGCATTTGAGTTAGAAAGAGAGTACACATTAGAAGGTAATCATGTTCTAAATCTTCTTGTAAATGATTCAACTTTATATATTAGTTCTTCATCTAATGAGGATGTTGAAATTCTTTATGATTTTTGCGAAACAAGAAGAATTGATAGTTTATTATATGGAAACTATTACGATGACACCTTTGGAGATAATTTAGATCGTAGTTTTAAAGATGTTCAGATTTTTGAAAGTATTGATGGCATAGATTTCAAAAAAATTAAGTCCTTTACCATGAAAAAAGCAAAAGATTCTAAAACAATCAACTCCGAAATGTTGAATACGAAAACACGTTTTGTTAAGATTGTTGTTCAAAAACATCGCAAACTCATTGGGTGTAGATATTTAACATTTACATATGATGGTATTCCCTATATAGATGTGAAGATTGTATCGAATCAGCAATTTTACAGTGCACCTAAACACACATGGCTATGGCTTCAAGACGGCATCGTCTATAATAATACGTTTTATTTTTATCCTATGCGTGTGGTTTCTGATACAAGTCAACCTGAAGGATTACAATTTAGAGTATTAGACACGATGATTTTTAAGGTGCCTATTGTTAAAGGGAAATTAAATCTTAATGATATTCAACAGAAACCGATGAGAAATTATCTTGAAAAAGATGGTATCACGATCATTTTTGGTTCAGCAGTCATGAATCATTTAAAACAAGATGGATATATATACATATATGGCTATAAATCTGTATTAGGATTTAGACAACTCATCGTATCAAGAGTAAAACCAATAGATTTATGGAATATTGATGCATATGAATATTTTAACGGTTCATCGTATGAGCGTGATTTCACGAAGGCTTCACCTGTTTTAGATCATGTGTCCTGTGAAATGAGTGTTACATATATTAATGAAGGACCATATGAAGGTAAATTCATTGCAATCATGACATATGATACGAATACAAAATATGTGGCATTCTCTTTAGGCGATTCTCCTAGTGGTCCTTTTACAAAACCTCAAAAAATATATGTTACGCCGGAACAAGATATTTATAAGTCCACAACATACACGTATAATGCTAAAGCGCATCCACACCTGTCACACCCGGAAGATATATTAATATCCTATAATACAAATACTTATAACTTTGAACATAATATGAGTCATGCGTATATTTACAGACCACGCTTTATTAGGTTAAAAACGATAAGGGGTAGCTTGTGACTTTGAATAGAAAAACAAAGAAAAAGGTTTATCATACAATATTACATACCATTTTAATTGCATTAAGTGTTATATTTACATTTCCCTTTTTATGGATGCTTTTTACTGCTTTAAAAACGCCAACAGAATTACTTCAAGGGACTGCACAATTTTTTCCTAGTGAACCTCAATGGAATAATTTTATTACAGCAATTACTACTATTCCATTTCTACTTTACTTAAGTAACTCATTACTTATTGTATTGAGCGTTATTTTGGGGACTTTATTTTCATCTACGACTGCAGCATATGCTTTTGCAAAATTAAATTGGAAAGGTCGAGACAAGTGGTTTCTAGTCATGTTAGCGACAATGATGATTCCTCTCCAAGTTATTTTGATTCCAATGTATATTATGTATGCACGTATTGGATGGTTAGGAACTAGATTCCCATTAATTGTTCCAGCTTTCTTCGGAGGTGGAGCAGCTTTTTATATTTTCTTATTGCGACAGTTTTTTAAAGGAATTCCAAAAGAATTAAGTGAGTCAGCGATTATTGATGGTGCAAATTATGTTCAAATCTTTTTGAAAATCATGTTGCCACTATCTAAACCAGCCATAGTAACGGTTGCGTTGTTCACATTTTTAGCGACTTGGAATGATTATTTTGGACCACTTATTTTTCTGAGTAATCCAGATCAGTGGACATTAGCACTTGGATTAAGAGCTTTTCAGTTACAGTATGGTGGCAGATACGATTTAATGATGGCTGCATCCGTCATCATTATGTTGCCAACATTGATTATATTTTTCTTAGCACAAAAGCAATTTATCGAAGGTATTACATTTACAGGATTAAAAGGATAAAGGAGGATTTATGAAAAAAATATATCATTTATCTTTAATTTTATTTATAGTTTTAGGTTTAAGTGCATGTGGTGGAAATGGTGATGATGGGAAAACTGAAATAACTTTTTGGCACATGTCTCCCGTAGGTAGCGAAGGGTTTAGAGAAATGCGTGCAATAATTAATTCATTTAATGAGAGTCAAGACGAAATTGTTGTCGTTGGTACTGGTTTTTCATTCTGGGATTACTGGGACAAGATTAATATTGCGATTTCATCACGAACAGCACCCGATATCGGATTTCATACAATTGATAATATGGTCGTTCGTGCCGAAGCTGGTGTACTTCATAATCTCTCAGAACTTATCATGAATGATATAACAGATCAAAATATTGAGTTAAATCAATTTAGACAATCTCAATTGGATTTCTTAACATATGAGAGTGATTTATATGCATTACCATTATCTGCAACTACAAGAGTTCTATACTATAACTTAGATATGTTTGAAAGTATGGGATATGATATCGATGATGTTCCGACAACTTGGGAAGAACTTCATACAATGGCCAGAGTTTTCGATATTGTTGAAGATGGAGATATCACAAGATTGGGATTTGATCCTACATATGGGAATGCAACTTATCATGGGTGGCTCTGGCAAACTGGAGAAGATTTTTTTGATGAAGATTTGAATCCAACATTAAATACTCAAACACATGTAGATGTGTTAGATTGGATTGTTAATTTTAATGATATTTACACTAGAAATCAACTACAAAGTTTTGGTGAGGCTAATCAACTTTTAGGTATTAATGTGTTTGCAGCAGAAAAAGTTGCAATGATTGTAGATTCAGATGGGTTATATAGAGTTATAGAAGATGCAGGGGCAACGTTTAACTATGGTGTTGCACCAATACCTCTCCCAGATGAAAATGGTATAAGAGTGAATTGGGGAAGTGGCTTTTCAATCGAACTTTATAACAATCAAAAAAACGAAGATATAAAGAAAATGGCTTCATTCGAATTTCTAAAATATTTAATGTCATACGAGACACAAATTGAGTTTGCAGATGCAACTGGGTGGTTAACTTCTCACATACAAGCAATGGAAGATTATACTTTAGATAAACCAATATTACGTCAAATACTGAATGAAGTAGATTTTGCCATCGATAAAGTCTTTGTTCCATACGCACCTTCTTGGCATGCAGCTGATTGGCAAACATTTTATACACAAGCTTTAGATCGTAGTTTGAGTCCATTAGAGGCTCTAGAAGCTGCAAGATCTTACTATTTAGAGAAAAAAGCAAATTATGAGGCAACACGTTCGTAATGAAACAAAAAACAATAAGTGAATTAAAAAAAATTGAAAATCGTATGGGTTACCTTTTTGCGGGACCTTGGATTCTAGGCATTATCTTTTTTGGTGCATTCCCTTTTTTAGCATCACTATATTTGAGTTTTACAAATTATAATATGTTGTCAACACCAACATTTATTGGCGTAACTAACTACAGAATCTTGTTTTTTAATGATTCAATATTTTGGGAATCACTAGGAAATACTGTTTATCACGTTTTAATCGCAGTTCCTCTTGGAATTATATTAGGTGTACTAATAGCATTATTATTGAATAATAAAATTAGAGGTATGAGTATATATCGCACGATGTTTTATTTACCAAATGTCGTCTCTATTGTTGCATTGTCATTATTGTGGTTATGGTTATTTCAACCATCTCTAGGACTCGTAAATGAAATCTTAGATCCAATTTACAATCTATTAAATATGGAACCTTTGCGTTGGCATCAAGCAGAGGAAACATCAAAAATCACATTAATCTTTATGGGTTTGTGGACAGTTGGTGGATCCATGATTATTTACTTAGCCCAAATGCAAGACATCCCAAACAGTTTGTATGAATCTGCTGAAATGGATGGTGCAGGATGGTTCAAAAAAACTATCTATATTACTTTACCTTTAATGACACCATCAATATTTTTTAATTTTATTATTGGTATAATTGGTAGTTTTCAAGTGTTTACACTTGCATATATTGTTACTGGAGGAGGTCCTTCAAGGTCAACTTATTATTATGCCTATTATTTATTTGATAAGATGATTAATGATCAAAATATGGGAATGGCAAGCGCTATGGCTTGGGTATTATTATTCATTGTTTTATTGATTACAGTCGGTGGATTGAAACTGAATAAATATGTCATTTATTTAGGAGAAGAAACTTAAAATAGGTTATTAACGTTTGGATTTCCAAACGACATAATAAAAAAAGAAAAGGAGATTTAAAATAATGAAAAGAAATTTTACATTATTTGTCATCATTGTGCTAACATTATTATTGTCAGCCTGCTGGCCAGGTGAAATAGGGGTAGATACCGTTATGGATGAAAACGGTATGGGACATCGTGATTATTTCGTCGTTGTGTATGACGATTCATTAAGCGAAACTCCGATAACAAATCCTGATGATCCGGATGGAACTAAAGGTAACGGACCTGTACTTAATGATAAACATATCACAGGCGGTGTAGAAGCTTTGCAAGATTGGTTTGAGACCAATGCACCTTCATTTATGGAAGTTTTACCAATGGAAACTGAGGGTAATCAACGTATTTTCACATTAAGAATGACATTTGATTCATTTGAAGACTTCTTAACTAAGTATGAACAACTTGTAAATTTATCACCAAATTTAAGTTGGGATGATTTTACGGATGCTGAGAAACCTTCATTTACAACCTCTGAAGAGGAAGGGATGACTTATGTTTCACTTACTGAATCTAAAGTTCTTCTAGAAGCATCTTTTGATTGGGCCATTGATGGTATTTTCAATTCTATTTTTGATGCAGCAGATTTAGCTGGATTTGTTGATAAAGCATCTATTACAAAATTTGCAACATACAAGACAATGCTTGGTGATGAATCTTTAGAGATCACTTCAGAATATGATGAAACTGTTGTCAATGATAATGAAACAACAGGTGCCGTCGTTTTTATTGATCAAGATTCATTTACTGTTACCTATAGTTATGAAACACCTACAAACAACACAGTTTTATTTGTAGCAATTGGTGTAGGTGTTGTTGCTGTCGCAGGATTAGCAATTGCATTTACTAAGAAAAAAGCGTGACATCCTCCTATACAATCAAGGACGGTATTAAAGCATACTTAGATTTTATTTATGTCACGTTAATATGGTTTGTTGCATCATTCCTAGGGATTTTATTATCCCTAGGGAGTGCAACACTCGCATTTTATAAAGTTATTTCATCGTTATCCAATTTAAAAAAACAAACGTATGTAGTGCATACATTTTTAGACGAATTTAAGCGTCATTTTTTTAGACGTGTCTTAATATCTGGGATGGTTATTATTGATGTTTTTGGAATAGTTATAGCATTTCAATTTGCGATTGTACAAAATATAACATGGCTCATCATCTTATTAATTGTTATCTCATACGAATTTTTGATTGGTATGATTTATTCACTAGGAATTACTACACTATTTAAAATAAAAGAAGATCAGTCTTTCATTGCGATCATCTTTATATTAATGCATCAAAATATTTGGCGTAACTTTCAGTTGTTAGCTCCAGTTATTGTATTAGTTTTTGCTTTTTTCTATGTCCACCCAACAACAATATTTTTTACAATAAGTATATGTATATGGTTACAGTTGGTGATATTGAAAAAATCATTAGTTAAGTTTTTATTATGAAAAGAGGAGACGAATGAAGTACATAACCTTCAAACCAAACTATGATAAATTTCCAGTTGTGAGAATTAATGAAAATTTTGAAATCACACACGGGATAGATATGATTGTTCGTCATATTTTGAGTCATCACGATAAGCATATTTCAATTGAAACATATCCAGGAGTCGATACATCAGAGTTAATTCATGCATTTGAAAACATCGATCTAAAATACGATGTTATAGACACATCTCTATATAGTATCGGATATGATGCATACAAAAAACTTTTTGAAAGAGAATTTACAGAAGATAGAGTTTTTGGATTTAAGACATCAAAGTCAATTCACGATCTCTTTAACATTCCTGACAATTTAAATTATCACAAGCCAACGATCATAATTGGTTTTGGGGCATCATTATTTTCACACGATGTATTATATTATGCATCGATTAAACGATTTGAGCATCAATTGAGAATGAGAAGTGGTATGCCAAATTATATGATGATGAATGAAGATGAAGACCCACTTACAAAATATAAAAGATCCTATTTTGTTGAATGGGTTATTGCTGATCGACTTAGAGTTCAACTCACTAATCATATAGATTACATAATTGACTGGAACGATATAAAGAATCCAAAAATGATGCATTATCAACATTATCAAGGAGTATTGAAACACCTTACTAAAAGACCTTTTAGAATGGTACCGTATTTTGACCCTGGTGTTTGGGGTGGTCAATGGCTTAAAGAAGTATGTCAATTAGACAAATCTAAAGAAAATTATGCTTGGTCTTTTGATGGTGTTGCAGAAGAAAATTCAATTTTATTTAAAGTTCATGAAATTGAAATTGAATTTCAAGCCCAAGAATTGATTTTTGAATATCCAGTTGAAGTTCTAGGTGAACACGTTTTTAAGTATTTTAAGTATCATTTACCTATTCGCTTTGATTTACTTGATACGATGGAGGGACAACACTTATCATTACAAGTACATCCAAAAAGTAAGTATATAAAAGAAGTTTTTGGAATGCCATATACCCAAGATGAATCCTATTATATTTTGGATGCTGGAGATGACAGTCAAGTCTTTCTCGGGTTTAAAGAAGATCTTGATAAGAACACATTTGAAGAAGAATTAAAAGCCTCATTGAAAACAAAATCATTTCAGGCAGAAAAGTTTGTGAATACTTTTCCTGTTAAAAAGCATGAACATTTATTGATACCTGCTGGTACGATTCATTGTAGTGGTAGAAATACACTTGTTCTAGAGATAAGTTCAGCAGCATATATTTTTACTTTTAAATTATGGGATTGGAATAGATTAGGATTAGATGGAAAACCTAGGCCTGTTTATCATGAGCATGGTCTAAAAAATTTGGATTATTCAAGAACAACTAACTATGTAAAGTCGCATTACATAAATCCATTTAAATCTATAAACAGACATTTAGAAAAATCAGGTATCGATCATGGTACATTTTTAGATGCATATAGAATTTCAATATATAATGAACTTCAATTTACATTTAAAAATACCGTTCAAATGGCAAATTTAGTGGAAGGTAAAAGTATCATTGTTTCTTCATTAGACAGATCATTTGAAGATATAACGATACATTATGCAGAGACATTTATCATTCCAGCGAATGTTAAAGAAGTGAAATTTACATGTTTAGATGGACATTGTAAAATTATGTATGCAGAGGTGAAATCAGAATGGTTGAAATTATCTTATTAGGGATCTCTATTGCGATTATCATATTGCTATTGATAATTAATAAAAATCAATATCAAAAAGGTTCTAATGATTTACTATCGATGTTTTTGAAAAGTGGATATGAGATGAAAAAACAAATGTTTCAAACGCTTAATAAAACTCACAAAGATAATGGGATTGTATTTATAGGAGATTCAATCACTCAAGATTACAATATTTATGAATTTTTTCCAGAATTAAATGTTTATAATCGTGGTATTGGAGGTGATACATCCGTAGGACTACTCAATCGTTTAAACGTAAGTGTAAATGATTTAAATCCTAAGAAAGTGGTGCTGTTAATTGGTACGAATGATTTTGTGTTATTAAAACTTAAAATACAAGATATTAGAGATAATATCAAAGAAATCATCTCAAAAATATACCATAACAATCCGAAAGCAAAAATTTACTTAATATCTGTACTTCCAGTGAATCACAAATTAAATCCAGTGACAGTTGGTAGTAGAAATAGTCAAGATATTCAGAAGTTGAACAAGCTATTAAAAGAAATAAGTAATATCACTTTTATTGATGTTTATCAAATATTAGCTGATAATAATGATAGGCTACATGAGACAATGACATACGATGGACTACATTTAAACCATTTGGGATATGAGAAATTATCAGAGGTTTTAAAGCCATATTTATATAAATAAAAAAGCCCATAAAGGGCTTTTTTTATACATATAATTGTTGAATAAACGTGATTTTTTGTATCCCGTATAATTGTTGTTTAATTGTTTTTATATCATGTGTTGTTTGGAGATGTATTTGAACATGATTTGTAAAATTTTCATAAACGATATTACCTAAAGATTCCATGTGACGTTTTATTTTATGATACAGGTCATAAGTGAGTGTAATCTCAAACAATTGATATAACTGTAATGTATCATATGTTGTATGTTTAAGTGTTTCATAAGCTGTGTCACGGTAGGCTTTTGTAAGTCCCGAGGCACCTAATAATACACCACCAAAATAACGTATCACCACACACAATGTATGGGTTACTTTTGATTGTATGAGTGCTTCTAAAATGGGTTTTCCTGCGGTATGTTTAGGTTCACCGTGATCTTCAAAGCCTTGATGTGTGTCATCTATGATGTAGCCATAACAAAAATGATGAGCTTTAGGATGTTCTTTTTTTAATTGATGTAGCACAATTGAAATATCATCTTTGTGTGAAATATCAAAACATTGACCAATAAATCTTGATTTAGAAACAATATGTTCTATGGCTGGATTGTCTTTCATTCGAATCATAGACACCTCTTTAAATCTATGTTATCATAGGTAAGGAATATAAGTGATGCTTTATCACTTAATAAAGGAATGTTATGGGAACCATTCAACACGCAAAAGAAATCATTAAAACGTTAAAATCAGAAGGATACGAAGCATATATTGTTGGTGGTGCTGTCAGAGACCATCTTTTAGGTTTAAAACCTGTAGATTTTGATATCACAACAAATGCAAAACCAAATCAAGTGATGGCATTATTTGATGCACGTGCAACAGGATTTAAATATGGGACCATCACGGTGCTTAAACATCCATATACATATGAAGTGACAACGTATCGAACGGATGGGCCATCAGAAGATCAACGTCATCCTGATTATGTTTATTTTGGAACATCTGTTGAAGAAGATGTCATGCGTAGAGATTTTACGATCAATGGATTACTTATGGATGAACACCTAAATATATATGATCATGTTTCAGGACAAGAAGATATCATCAAACGTAGCATTAAAACCATTGGAGATCCTTATTTGAGATTTTCAGAAGATGCACTGCGTATATTAAGAGCGATTTATTTTCAAGGGAAACTTCATTTTACAATCGATACTCTTACGTTAGAAGCAATGGGTAAAATGGGTGCATTAATACAGCAATTATCAAATGAGCGTATCATTAATGAACTGATTAAAATCATTAAAACCAACCATCAACTTCAAGCATTTGAAACCATGCTTCAACTATCTTTACATCACCATATTGTAGGGATTGAAAAAACAATAGAAACGATTGTTGAAAAGAAAAAATCGATTACCACAGATACATTTTTTACAGTTTGTTTTTATTATGATTTAAATAGCATGCAAACATGGAAGTTTTCTAATCAACAAAAACATAAATATCAACAAGCTGCAGAGCTTTCTAAGTCACACATCAAACTGAATGCAACACATCTATTTGAATATGGATTAGAAATTGTCAAGCTTGCAGCCCGCACACAAAGTTATTTATACGGTATTAATTATGCGATGAATAAGTTAGAATACATGTATGCACATTTACCGATAAAGAGCCATGTAGATTTGAAAATGAAAGCATCTGAGATGATGGCACTTTCTCACAGAAAAGCAGGCGCATGGATTAAAGAAGTTCAAGAAGACATGGTTAAAAAAATATTAACCCATGAACTTAAAAATGATCGTACAGTATTGTTTATGTATTTTAGAGAGACCTATTTGAAAGGAATGCAAAATGAGTGACGCAATCAAGCATCCTACGTTATATGTAGGAAAAGTAGATAATATTAATCGCGGAGAACATTTTAAAAATGTAACCATTAAACTAGAAGATAAAAAACTCATCAATATCAAACTTGATCGTGTCGATGAATCTTCACTGGTTATGGGTAGAATGTATCAATTTGAAGTTGTAATCGAAATGAAAAATGATGTTGATACATTTTTTCAATGTGTCCGTTATGATGCGATTGAAGACATACTTAAACCCGAAGAGATCGATGCTTTATATGATATCTTTTATGAAGTGGCACCTAAGAAAATCTCTGATATTAAAAAAGGCATTGAAGGATATATCGCGCGCATTCAACATCAAGATTTATTGGCGATTGTTTCTAACATTTACGACACACACAAACATGCATTTTATACACATCCTGCAGCAACGAAATTTCATCATGCATATGTCGGAGGATTAAGTTACCATACCTTAACAATGCTTGAAATTGCAGAAAAATTCTTTGATATTTATCCTTATCTCAATCAAGATTTAATGATTGCAGGTACCTTACTACATGATATGTCAAAAATAGGAGAAATGACAGGTGTGGATGGTGAATATACAACCGAGGGATTGCTTATTGGACATCTTGTGATGCAAGCGATTGATATTGATCAAACAGCACGTGCACTTAACGTAAAAGATACTGAAAGTGTGATGTTGTTAAAACATATGATGCTGTCGCATCATGGGTTACCAAATTTTGGTGCAGCAAAAAAACCACAAATTCCAGAAGCATTATTGCTATGGTATATTGATACTATTGATTCTAAATTTACTGTACTTGGTGAAGAATTAGAAAAGACGAAAGAAGGTCAATGGACAAACGCACTCAATGTATTAGATAAGATGAAATTTTACAAATCCAAACAATAAAAAAACATCCGTTTATCGGATGTTTTTTTCTACGTTTATTATTGTGTTAAGACATCAAACCATGTTGCATATAGTGTTTCATAATTTGGATCAAACAATGCAACATCAGATAATAAATATTCATTTAACTGACTGTAGTTAATGTCACGTATTATATCAAAACGTGTGTTATTTGCATTGTTTGCAAATGATAAATTATCTTCTAATAATCTAAAAATAAGCTCACGTTGCATGTATGTATTTTGATATCTTGTAAGCACAGGTGATAAGTAGTTCGTAATTGCTGTTGATACAGCACTAGGAACAGAAGGACCTTCATCTGTTAAACTTTGGCGTACATAGTACTCGACTTGATTTAATGTGAGTGCATCAGAACCACCATTTTCTGGACCTTCATTGTATACATTATATGTGACGCCATCTTCTTCGAATGTATAACGTTCTTCAGCATCTGTAGAAGCTTCATACATTGCAGATGGTGCATCACTAACTGTTGTTGTTACAATGAAGTGCCATCCAAATGAAGATTGTACATGATCAAGTTGTGTTTCTAAATCTAATGCATTAAATGTATAGTCATCATACATATCAATATAAGGAAGTTCAATTTGTTCTTGTGTACCATCACCAACGATAAAGTCATGAAGTTCAATGGCTCTGTTGTAGAAGACTGGATCTAATGTAGAACTATTTGTCACAAAATTAGATTTGTTTGTAATGGCTGAAGAAATATTTTCATATTTTAAATAGAACCCTAATTGACGGTATTTTGCATAATCTAATTCAATTTGTAAATCATAAGGTGCAGTGTTAGATCCACGTTCAATACGACCGGATGAATTAAAGAGTTCTGCAAGTGTTGCAAATGCTTCAGCTTCACTTCTAAAATCTCCGATTTGATCGTAAATATCACCAACAAGTTCTGCAAGTCCTGCTTTAATTTCAGCAACAACAGCAGGTTCTAAAGTATCTAAGTATTCTTGTGGATTATCAGGAGAACCATCACCATCTTGATCAAAATAAACAAGTAAGTGTGAGACTCTCGTAGATTTATACGCTTCATATTGTAATTCAGCTAAATCTGTAAATGCTTGATAAATGTTTGTAAAATGTGCTTCATAATCTTCTAAGTATTGTGCACGTAATTCTGGATATACATATAATTCTCTAACTGCTTGTTCATTGGATGTGACACCAAATGCTAGCATTAAGAATTGTTCACGTCCCATAGATGCTGGAAATCCATTAGAAACAAATTGATCTGCAGAAAATTGACGAATGATTTCTTCAAATTGATCTTCAAAATCTGCATATTCTTCATCTGTAATGACATAGGTTTCTTGTGTTTCAAAATATTTATTTAAAACAATATCTAATGAAAGATTGACACCAAAGCGATCAGATAATCTTTGGTATAAGTCATCGACTAAAATATCTGTTTTTGATAAAGCATCTGTACTATCTTCAATAGATGCAACGACATCGCCTTCTTTATTAGAATCACTTCCGTTGTAGTTAAACGTTTGATCAAAGAAAGCTCTCACCACTGGATCATAAATGTTAACGGTTAATTCTTCGTAGCGTGCTTCAACTTGTGTTGTTACATAAGCATCTGTAAGTTTGTTATCAATGAGTTCGCTTCTTAGACGTTCATAAAGTTCTGTTGCAGTTTCACTAAATATTTCATCTTCATCTTCGGTATCAGGATCATCGACTAAAACATCATCTTGTGAATCACCATCATCGCTTAATTTGAAAATTAAGTAACGAGAAGAACCAAATGTTTGAACTCGAGAAGAATAAGGATTTGTTGCATCTTCTTCATCTTGACGATCTTCAGAAGTTAATGTTGAATATACATGAGAACGAAGTGTCGTATTGAGTTCATTTAATTCATCATAAGTATAAGTTGTTTGAAATTCTGTTGAAACGCCTGTAATAGAACCATCGTTATTGATTTGAATTTGAGTTGCAGGATTTAATAAATTATACATTTCAACAAATTTAGCTTTTACGTTATTATCTGGTAACGCAACATCTGCTGCGCCAGAAGTTCTAGTTGTTGAAATTGAATAACGTGCATAATAATCTGCAAATTCTTGAGAACTTAATAAGTTTTGATTTTGAGCTCTTGAAGCTAAAACATCATCTAGTAAATCTAAGTCAGTAAGAATGTCTACAACATGTTGATAGCCTTCAGAAGAAGTATCATCTAAATCAACATATCCAGGATCATTAGGATCAACAATTCTTACGTCTGGTACTTGATACCAATTACCTCTAGCATCTGATTTTAAACCTACTTCATATAACGCAGCGTTAGCTTCATTTAAATTTATAAATCTGACAATGAGAACTTCGACATCATATCGTCCTTCTTCATTAGATTTGTAGTAAGCAACAACATCAGATTCTTCAACAAATTGTGTAGATTCAGCATCTTCAACATCTTCTAGAAGTTGATTGTATGCATAGTATCTTTGGCCTACACGAAGTAAATATCTATCAAGTAATTCGGGAATGGATTTGTATCCTTCAAACATAGGACTCATATTTACAATTGCTTGATACAAAGCATCTCGATCCACTGTTGGATCAATTAAGTATAACGAATCTACATATTGTTCGATACTTCTTAATACTCTGTCTTCGTTACTTTCTAACAAGTTGTTAAGTGCATCTAAATCTGTATTTTGGAATATTGCATTATTGATTGTTTCATCTAAAAATTCATTGAAAAAAACATCATCATTACTGATAAGTTGAGAAACATCATTCATCGCTTCTGCAAAAACCACTTCATCAATCATTGTAGAAAGTAAGTCCGCAGATTGAAATCTAAGTTTATCGTAAAGTTCTTTTTCAGTTACAACAATATCTCCATATGTGACATATGCATCATCGGAAACATTACCGTAAGGAACACTGTTTTGATTGCCACATGCAACCAGTGTAAAAGTGAGCCCTAAAATAAAAATAAGAGTCATCACTCGCTTTATATTTTTGTTAGTATTAATCATTATTTTATACACTCCTTCAATCTCAATACAAGCAGGTATAATATAGCATGATTTTAGCTCATATGCAACCACTTTTAATCGATTAGTATAATTCACATAATACTATGCTAAAATACAAACAGGTGATTTCATGACAATTTATAGTTTATCAAGTGGATCCAAAGGTAATATGACGCTTTTAAATAGCGATGAAACAACGATTTTGATTGACCTTGGAATTTCAAAAAACAAGATGAAAGACAAGTTGAGTCAAATAAATATGAATGTTGCAGAGATCCACCATGTTCTGATTACACATGAACACAGTGATCACACGGCAGGATTAAAAAAATTTTTTGAAACAAATCAACCCAATATTTATATGACAAAAGGTACGTATGAAGGCTTATCAAAAGAAGTCCAATCATATGTGAAAAATACGCTCATTATCATTCAACCATATCAATCTTTTTTCATTGAAACAATGAAAATTACACCTTTTTTATTGTCTCATGATGCAAAAGAACCTGTTGGATTTGTCATCGAACACAATGATAAAAAAGTTGTGCATGGTGCTGATACAGGATATATTGACATTTCGAATTATGCGTTGCTCAAACATGCCGATGTCTATATGATAGAATCAAATCATCATCCGGAGTTGTTGTTACAATCTCCAAGACCGATGCAACTCAAAAAAAGAATACTTGGAGAAAAAGGGCATTTATCTAACGATGATGCTTCAACGCTCATCAATCAATTAATGGGTGATAAGCATACAATTTGGATGATCACGCATATCTCTGAAGATTGTAATTCAGATTTAGAAATTGAGCGGGCTATCGTAAGACATATTCATAGACCACTCCAACTAGAGATTGTTTATGCAAGACAATATGAAATAAGTAAGGTGTCATTATGACCATTATTGCTGTAGGAAAACTTCAAACTGCTGGTATTAAAGCATCTTTTGAGCACTATCACAAGCAACTCAAGCATGTTAAAGTGATTGAAATCAAAGAGTCAAACAAGCAAAAAGAAAGTTTAGAAATTTTAAAATACATTAAAGAGTCAAATCAAGTGATTGTTTGTGCAATTGAAGGAAAAGAAGTGGATACATATGGCTTTTGTGCACTTTATCAAGATCATTTGGATACAGTTTTTGTTGTTGGTGGTTCTGAAGGTCTAGATGATAATGTCAAAACGATTGCTAAGCATCAGCTTTCGTTTTCTAAAATGACATTTCCACATCAACTTGCAAGACTTATGTTGGTGGAACAAATATTTCGTTGTGAAAAGATCAAACAGCATCATCCTTATCATAAATAAGCAAGGTATATTGTAATTTAAACTTGAATGTGATACTATTAACACAAACGCAACATGAGGTCGTTTTTATGTTTTCAACTCAAACTTATTATTATGCATATAGTATGTAAGGAATTGTCTTATGAGGCATTCCTTTTCTGTTGATACATAGGAACGCCAAACATGATCATGAATTCTTGGTTGTTCCAGGAATTTTTTTTATATAAAAAGGAGAAACAACATGATTATTCAGTTAAAAAATGGTGCAACGAAAGATCAATACAATAAAATCACAAAAGAACTCATCAATAAAGGATACGAAATCAAAGATGTTTCATCAGATCAAGTGATTGTTTTTGGTGTCATTGGAGATACTGCAGCCCTTGATGAAAGAGATATGTATGCTTATGAAGGTGTGTTTAAAGTCACACGTATTCAGACACCATTTAAAAAAGCCAGCCGAAGTTTTAAAAAAGATGACACCGTTATTGACTTAGGCGATAACGTTAAAATTGGTGGTGGTCATTTTCAAATGATGGCTGGACCATGCTCAGTTGAAACAGAACCACTTTTGATTGAAACAGCTAAAGCAGTTAAAGAAGGTGGTGGCACAATTTTAAGAGGTGGAGCTTTTAAACCGAGAACATCTCCTTATAGCTTTCAAGGTCATGGCCTTGAAGGCCTAAAAATGTTACGACGTGTGGCAAATCAATTTGACCTTAAGGTTGTAAGTGAAATTATGGCATCTGATGATTTACCTCATTTTGAATCATATGTGGATATCATCCAAGTCGGTGCGAGAAACATGCAAAATTTCCAATTATTAAAGGCACTTGGACAATCGAGAAAACCGATTTTATTAAAAAGAGGATTATCTGCAACGATCGAAGAATGGCTAATGTCTGCAGAATACATTATGGCAGGTGGCAATGAATCGGTCATTTTATGTGAACGAGGTATACGCACATTTGAAAAGTATACTAGAAACACACTCGATATTAGTTCAGTACTTGCAGTGAGAGAACTTTCTCACTTACCCGTAATTATTGATCCATCACATGCTGCAGGAAAATATTCAATGATTGAAGATTTATCACTCGCAAGTGTCGCTGTTGGAGCAGATGGACTTATTGTAGAAATTCATCCCCAACCTGAAATTGCTTACAGTGATGGTGCACAATCGTTAAAATTAGACAAATATCTTTCGATGATGGATAAGATTCATCAGTTGAAAGCATTAATGGAACGTATTAGAAAATGAAAATATTTGTTGTGGGACTTGGTTTAATGGGTGCGTCTTATGCCGAAAAACTCACTCAAAAAGGACACCAAGTATATGGTTATGATATTAATCCGAATTATGTAAAAGCCGCACAAGAAGATGGAGTGATTTTAGATAACTCTAATTTATCAAGACTATCTTCTGCAGATGTTGTCATCTTATCTTTATATCCTGAACACAATGTCACTTTTGTAAAAGATCATGTACATTTATTCAAAAAAGGTGCATTTATTACAGATATATCTGGAGTAAAACAGTCTGTGGTTCATGACATAGAATCTGTATTACGAGAAGATTTGCATTATGTTTCTCATCACCCAATGGCAGGTCGCGCGAAAGAAGGATATCAACATCGCGATCCAGACATGTTTTTGAATAATCATTTTTTGATTATTGAATCAGAACGTGCATCTTTGACAGACTATGAACTTATTGAAATCATTGGGAAGCAATTAGGTTTTAAAACATTAACGAGAATTTCTGTTTCATTGCACGATCAGATGATTGCATATACTTCTCAACTCACACACATGATTGCAGTTAGTTTGATGCTTGGTTATCCATCAGAAAGTCACAGATTTACTGGAGACTCTTTTAGAGATCTCACAAGAATTGCGAATATCAATGAAAAATTATGGACAGAACTTTTTTTGAGTAATCAACAAGATTTACTTCATGCAGTGGATATATTTAAAAAGCATTTAAATGATCTTGAAAAGGCTATAAAAAACAATGACCAAGAAACACTCATGAATTTATTGAGATCATCGAGAGAAAAAAGAAAGGATTTTGAAAATGATCCTACGTGATTTGAATTATGATATTCATATTACAAACAACAATCATCTATTACTTATTGAAAAACTAAGAAATTATGCACGTGTTTTTATCGTTACAGATGCGCATGTTTATACTTTACATCAAGACTTTTTTAATGATGTATTTGACATGAAAAAGACAGTAATCCATGTGATTAAACCAGGTGAAACGTCAAAATCCCTAGAAGTATATCAAACGATTTGTGATAACTTTTTAGATCACCAAATCAAAAGAGATGATGTGATAATAGCCGTAGGTGGTGGTGTTGTTGGAGATCTAGCCGGGTTTGTTGCAGCCTCTTTATTAAGAGGTGTTGACTTTATTCAAGTACCCACAACATTACTTGCAATGGTAGATAGCTCGGTTGGATCTAAAGTAGGTATTAACACCCGTCAAGGTAAAAATTTGATCGGTCATTTTTATGATCCCTCATTTGTTCATATAGATGTTAATTTTTTAAACACACTCACAAAGCGTGAACGTCATAATGGGTATGCAGAAATCATTAAAGCATCTCTTATTGGTGATTCAGAGCTTTTTAATCAACTAAAAAATCCTAAACACCCTATAGAAGAAGTCATTAGGCGTGCATTACAAGTGAAAATCGATATTGTGAAAAAAGATCCATTTGAGTCGCATGAACGCATGTTTTTGAATTTTGGTCATACACTTGGTCATGCCATAGAAAAAGTGATGAACTATGAAACCATCAAACATGGCGAAGCCATTAGTCATGGCATGATGTATGCGATAAAAAAAGGTATTGAATATCAAATAACAGAACACACTTTAGAAAGAGAAGTCGAAAATCTTCTGAATCAATATGAATTATTAAATATTCAAATTGGTGATATCGAAATGTATGAAAAACAAATGCAGTCTGACAAAAAACAACGAAAAGATGGGTTACAATTTGTATTGATTCAGTCTATTGGGAATCCTTTTATAAAAATTATATGAAAGTCATTACGTTTACACCAAGCTTTTTATGTGGCACTGTTAAGATAATTCCATCTAAATCATATGCCCATCGTGCTTTAATTATTGCAAGTATGGCACAAGGCAAATCGACGATACATGATTTGCCAATATCTGAAGACGTGGATGCGACTAAAGATGCACTAAAACATTTTGGGACAATCTTTGAAGGTGATACCATTCAAACAAACCATAGAAATTATAATGGAGAAGCAGTCCAATGTTTTGCTTCTGGGTCTACATTAAGAATGCTGATACCCTATGCAATGGCACAATTTGAAACTGTGACGTTTACAGGTATCAAAAGATTATTTGAAAGACCATTAGATGTTTATGAAACGCTCTTTAAAGACCAAATTAAGAAAATAGATGCTCAACATCTTCAAGTCTTTGGTCCAATAAACACCAATGTTTTTGACGTGGATGGCTCAAAGAGTTCACAATTTATTTCAGGGTTACTCATGATGAGCCCCTTATTAAAAAAAGATGTAGAAATTCGCGTTATAAAAGATGAAACATCATCATCTTATGTCAATTTAACACTAGATGTAATGAAGCAATTTGGTGTTCATGTAGAAAAACGTGATCGTACTTATGTGATTGCTAAAAATCAACAATATATACCAACAACACTTTCTATTGAAGGAGATTACTCACAAGCAGCATTTTTCTTAGTGGCAGGTATCATCGGAGAAAAAATTCATGTAACAGGACTTAAGAAAACATCTTTACAAGGTGATTATGCCATCGTTGACATTCTTCAATCAATGGGTGGTAAAATTCAGTGGCATGAAGAGGGTTGGCTTGCATTCCCATCCGTTACGTATGGTATTACCATTGATTTGGATGATATTCCAGATTTAGGTCCAATTCTTATGATGCTTTCTGGACTCTCTAAGGGCACAACAACATTTTTGAATGTAGATCGACTCACATATAAAGAGTCTGATAGATTACATACCATGATCACAATGTTATCAACATTAGGTGTAACCACAAATTATAAAAATAATGTATTAGAAGTTACAGGTGTTTCTTCTTTTAAAGGAAATCTAAGATTATCATCACAAAATGATCATAGAATTGCAATGGCGATTGCAATTGCATCCATTCGTGCCCAAGGAGAAATTATACTAGAAGATGCAGATGCCATTAACAAATCATACCCACAATTTTATGAAGTGTTTCAATCATTAGGAGGCATTATCCATGACAATTGAAAAGTTAAGAAATAAAATCGATGCGATTGATGCAGAGATGATTCAACTTTTTGAATCTCGTATGGAAATCGTAAAAGATATTGGCATGTTGAAAAAAAAGAATCAAGCCAATGTTCTTGATCAAAATAGAGAAGCTCAAGTGATTGCTAAAGTGGTTTCAAGATTACAAAATAAAGCATTAGAACCCTATGTCATAGAACTTTTTGAAACATTGATGCGCGTCTCAAAGGACTATCAAAAATGATGTTTGGTTTGTTAGGCAAAAATATTGCTTACAGTCAATCACCTAAAATATTTAAGCAATTTCCATTACATACTGGACAGGCACTTAACTATCAACTATTTGATGTCGATTCTCATGAAATCTCAAATTACATGGAGATGCTTAGAAATGGCGAGATTCAAGGACTTCAAGTGACAAAACCTTACAAAGAATTAGTGATAGACTATTGTGATACATTATCTCTAACAGCACAAAAAATAGGGTCTGTTAATACGATATATTTAAGAAACGGTAAGATCATTGGAGATAATACAGATGCCTATGGCTTTGAAGCGTTATTAGCGAGTCATCAAATTACTTTAAAGAATAAAAACATATGTATGTTTGGTAATGGTGGTGCTGCAAAATCAGTGTATTATGTGTTAAAAAAACATGGCATAGAGCCAATTATTTTTAAACGTGCATCATCAAAAAGAACGCCTATTACCAAAAATGAGTATACGTATGAAGATTCAATTATTCAATCATGTGAAATCATTATTCAAACAACAAGTCATGATTTTGATCAAAATCATATTCAACAATTGAGAGATATGTCATGCCAACCAAAGATGGTCATTGACTTAATTTATTATAAAAAAACAGCATTGATGTCGATGGCAGAATTATCCTATAATGGCATCATGATGCTTATTTATCAAGCGATAAGAAGTTATGAATTATTTACTGGTGAAACCATGGATCAGACACCAGAACTTATTGAAACTATAAAAGGAGTCTTAACATGAATACATTTGGAAAAATATTTCAGGTGACACTTTACGGAGAATCTCATCAAGATGCCATCGGTGTTGTTGTTGATGGCATGAAACCAGGAACCGAAATCGATTTAGATCGTATTTCAAATGATCTTTCAAAAAGACGTCCTGGCGCTGTTGGGACGACTGCACGCATTGAAAAAGATGACTTTAAAATTACATCTGGTGTATTTAATGGTAAAGCAACCGGATCCCCTATTCATATCATGATTGAAAATAAAGATGTTCAATCTAAAGACTATGAACATTTAAAATCTCATCCTAGACCTGGACATGCAGACTTTGTTGCGATGAAAAAATATTTTGGATTTCA
>JALQTF010000018.1 GCA_023264085.1 Acholeplasmataceae bacterium | reverse complement strand
AATATCCTTATTTTGAAAAGCTTCAATCGTTTGGTTGATGTTCGCTTCCATATCTCGAATGATTTGATTACCGTGCACATCCAAATAAGATTGAACTTTCAAAACAGCTTCTTTGGTAGACCCTTTGATGCCGCTAAATACAATGAATAAATAGCCATTGAATGTTGTTGTGATGGTTTTAGGCGCTTTTTCTTTTTGGAATATCAATGGCTTTTGAGATAGGACACCTTCTACATCAATACCACTTGGTGACCCATGCGCCATCACTTCTGAAAAGTTCATGTATGTTTTTAATGTTTTTTGGCTTAAAGGTTTCTTTGTAAATTGAAACATGGCTTGTGTAATTGCGCTTGCAATCGCTGCGGATGCTCCCATTCCAGCAGCAACTGGTATATGTGTATCCATGGTAATTTTTACTTGATGAATCATTAAATCATGTTTAAGCTTAATTATCAACATTTGAATGGCTTGATACGTATCTGGAATGTCAATGATAAGACCTTTAAAAAAAGAACTATCGATGTAGTCAACTTCTGATGATTCAATGTGAACCTCTACATAAGCATCAAAAACCGGTAATACAATTGCCGGTGTGTGATGTACGACTGCATGTTCTCCAATTAAAATGATTTTTCCGTGTGCGTATGCCATAAATCCTCATGAGTATTATATCATGATGGCTTCAGAATCCATGACTCACATAATTCACCAAGACTTGATTCTCTTAAAATAAACTTTGTAGATTTGTTATAATAGATACAGGAGAAAATCATGATTGATAAAATACACACTGCGCTTCAACATTATATTGATTCAATTGAAAATTCAACATTGAAAGATGGTATCTCATATGCCTTGCTTGCAGGCGGCAAGAGAATTCGTCCTCTACTGATGCTTCAAGTTATCGAACATTATGGATTAGATCCTAATGATTATGTTGATGTAGCGATTGCTTTAGAACTCTTACATACGTACTCTCTTGTTCATGATGATCTTCCGTCCATGGATAACGATACTTTAAGACGTGGTAAACCAACGTTACATATCGCTTTTGATGAAGCGACAGCAATACTTGTTGGTGATGCTTTACTAACAGATAGCTTCAATATAATATCCTCTTCAACAACATTAACCTCTGATCAAAAGATAAAAATGATTGACATTCTTTCAAGCAAAACCGGTTCAAAGGGGATGGTTTATGGTCAAATTTTAGATATTGAATCAGAAAAACAAACCGTTGATATCCATCATTTAGAACTGATGTATTTTCATAAGACGGCGAATTTAATTCAAGCCTCTTTTATGATGGGTGCGGTCGCTTCTAATGCTTTTAATGACGTCAATGATTGGGCTGATTTAGGTAAAGCACTTGGATTTTATTTTCAAATACAAGATGACATTTTAGAACATACTTCTACGCCTGAAATATTAGGTAAAAGTAAGTCAGATGATATTAGAGAAAAGCCTACCTATGTCTCCCTTAAAGGATTAGATCAATCACAACAATTTCTAACATCTTTAAATCATTCTATCTTAGAATATCAAAAAAAATTACAGATTTATGATAGTCCATTATTAACAACTTTAGAAGAAATAAAAAAGAGAAAAGCTTAGCTTTTCTCTTTTTTTAATTAGTTG
>JALQTF010000064.1 GCA_023264085.1 Acholeplasmataceae bacterium | reverse complement strand
ATTGGTGTTACTTTTAATGAAAACAAAACACCATCATCTTGATCATCAAGTAAAGTGAATCCAGTAATGGCCCCAAAGACAATTCCAGACATGAGAATCAATACCACAAACGTGATTTGAACTGCTAAATCACCAGAAGTATCTTTTAAATAGGGTATGAGCCATAGTGATAATGCAATCAGTAAAACTTCATAAAAGACGAAAAAAGCATACATGCGGTCCCTTGTAATATTTCTGAGTTCATGCTTAAGTACTTTTGAAAACATTAAACACCACTTCCTTTTTGGACATAACTAGAAAACTTTGGTAACACATACCATCGATATATCAATGCAAAGTACGCTATCATCAATACAATACTCATAAAAAACATTACATCATATGTTTGAGTAAATGCACTTGATATCATGACGGTTGCCTGCTCAATCGGACTAATTAATAGCAAGTAATTGATAAGGTCATTTGCTTGAATTACATTCACATAAACAAGTATTGATGGCGTTGCAAAAACAATCATGACAAACATAAAGTTCGTTAACATCGTTGTGAAATCTTTTGCAGTATAGGTAAACACAAATCCTAATAATGTATGAAAACCTATGGATAGCATCATCAATAAAACAATGATCCAAGATACTGATAAATCCTTAATTAAAATAAACGCAAGCACCACTAACAATGTTGAAATTGTTTGATGAATGACATTGGCGATGATTTTTGAAATAATAATGTCTTTGTGTGAAACAGGTGTCACAAGAATCGATAGCATCGTATTTTCTGATTTCTCAAAATACATGACTGCGCCGGTATACATGATAGACATCATGGTGACATCAATAATAATTACTAGCGGCAGAAGCATTAAGAAGACCTGTGTATCATCAATGAAATACAGTAAGGCAACCCAAATCAGTGTTACAATTAAACTAATCAAAGTGACATTATATTTTTGAAGTCGCTGCAATTCACCTTTAATCAATGTTGTTAAGTTATGCATCATGTGTCTCCGGTGATTTAAGTGAAACACCTGTGACTTTAATAAAAATATCTTCAAGGGTAGTTTCACCACTATGAATGGTTTCTATATCATGATCTAAAATAAACTGTGAAAGTGCCTTTTTAGAATCTTTTAACGTCATATCAAATGTTTGATCAAGTTTCTTACCTTTATCAATGTATTCAACTTTAATCACTTTTTCACCATATTGAATTTTTAAGTCACGAGGACTAGAAAGCTCAACAATCTTACCATCGACAATGAAAGCAACACGGTCGCAAAGTTGTTCGATATCACTCATAATATGAGAAGTTATAAATACTGTGCCACCTTGATCACGATACTCACGAATCATATCTTTTAAAATCATGGCATTTTTTGGATCCAATCCATTGGTTGGTTCATCTAAAAATAACATATCCGGTTGATTGATAAGCGCACGAACGATATTGAGACGTATTTTCATCCCTTTAGAATACTCTGAGATAAGCTTATCTTTATCTTTCCATAATCCAACACGTGTCATCAATGTTTCAATATCAGCTTTCTTTTCATAAAGATCTTGAAAAAAACGTATATTTTCATATGCTGTCATTTTGGTAAAATGAATTGGCATTTCAAAACTCACACCAATGGACTCATAAAATGAAGATTTGAGATCATGAATAGATGTTCCATTGAAACGAATGTCGCCGCTTGCTCCAGATAACAGTTTTAATAATAATTTTTG
>JALQTF010000011.1 GCA_023264085.1 Acholeplasmataceae bacterium | reverse complement strand
TGGTATTACACGTGATACATTGATGCTAAGGATGTCTTTAGATCAATTTGATGACGTTGTTAACACCAATTTGCGTGGCGTTTGGATGCTTACACAAGCACTTCTAAAACCATTATTAAAGTCTGATAAAGGTAAAATCATTAATATTTCATCTGTATCGGGTATTTTAGGAAATGCAGGACAAACAAATTATAGTGCTGCAAAAGCAGGTGTCATTGGTTTAACAAAAGCCCTTGCAAGAGAACTTGGAGGTAGAAATATCAATGTCAATGCAATTGCTCCTGGGTTTACAAAAACAGAAATGACTGATAAAGTGCCTCAAGAAATTATCGAACAAGCACTTTCACAAATACCTTTAAAACGCATGGGGGATGTGAAAGATATTGCTAATGCAGCATTGTTTCTTGCATCCAATCAATCAGATTATATCACTGGTCAAACATTAGTAGTCGATGGAGGGATGGTGATGCCATCATGAGTAAAAGACGTGTTGTAATTACTGGACTTGGACTCGTAAGTCCTATTGGAAATGATGTAAAAACATCATTTCAATCAGCTATAGAAGGTAAAAATGGTATCGATAAAATTACTTTATTTGATACTGAAACTTGGAAAGTAAAAATTGGTGGAGAAGTAAAAAACCTCAATTTTGAAGATTACATAGAGAAAAAATCAATTAAACGTCAAGATCGCGCAATCAATTTAGCTCTTGTTGCTGCGAAAGAAGCTTATGAACAAAGTGGTCTTAATGAATCGAATGTTGGCGATCCATTTAGATTCGGTACATTTGTAAGTTCTGGTATTGGAGGTCTCACAACAATTAATAAAGAGACAGAAGTATCAGTATTACGTGGTGTTGACCGTATGTCACCATTTTTTATTCCTGCAGCGATCATCAATTTAATCGGTGGTGCAATATCGATGCAATATCAAGCAAAAGGACCAAATTTACCTGTTGTTACTGCTTGCTCAGCAGCAACTAACTCAATTGGTGAAGCGTTTAGATATATTCGAGATGGTTATTTAGATATTGCATTTGCAGGTGGATCAGAAGCACCGATTAACCCAATTGGTGTGAATGGATTTGCGAATATGCGTGCTCTCATTCAAACAGATGATATTCATAATGCCTCTATGCCATTTGACAAACGTCGTGAAGGATTTGTGATTGCAGAAGGAGCAGGGGTACTCATTTTAGAAGAGTATGAGCGTGCAGTTGCAAGAAAAGCAAATATTTTAGGTGAAATCGTAGGATATGGATCAACATCTGACGCATATCACATTACTGCTCCCGATGAAAATGCAGAAGGTGTTACTAGAGCATTAGAACTTGCACTTAACGATGCTGGTATAGAAAAAGAAGCGATTGACTATATTAACGCACATGGAACATCCACACCATTAAATGATAAATTCGAGACATTGGGGATTAAAAAAGTATTTAAAGATCATGCATACAAACTAAATGTGAGTTCAACAAAATCCATGACTGGACATGCACTCGGTGCTTCAGGTGCAATTGAGAGTGTGTTTACAGTAGAAGCGTTAAGAAATGGCATCATTCCACCAACCATTAACTACAAAGAAGCTGATGAAGATTGTGACCTCAATTACACACCGAATCAAGCAGTGAGAAAAGACATGCAATATGCCATCAATATGAATTTAGGTTTTGGTGGACAAAATGCAATCTTAATTTTCAAGAAGGTATAATTATGTTTAATAAAGAACAAATTAAAGCAGTGATTCCTCATCGTGATCCATTCTTATTTATTGATGAGATTACGCATATAGAACCACTAAAAAAAGCCATTGGTAAATTATTCGTGAAAGAAACCTTTGATTTTTTTAAAGGTCACTTTCCTCAAAAACCAGTGATGCCTGGTGTATTAATTGTCGAGTCACTCGCGCAGGTTGGTGCATTTTTACTACTCAGTGATGAACAATATAAAGGTAAAATTGCCTACTTTACAGGTATAAAAAATACAAAAATTAGACGTCAAGTTGTTCCAAATGATACACTAACTCTTCAAGTCGAATTAACAAAATTACGTTCGAATTTTGGCTTTGGTGAAGCTTTTGCTTACGTTGGAAATGAACTTGTTGTTGAATCAGAATTTTCTTTTGCGGTGCAATGACCTACATACACAAAAAAGTGGTATCATCGACTCAAAAAGAATTGCTGATGCATATAGATGCATTTCCACATTTAACCGTTTTATCTGCAGGTTATCAAACTGAAGGGCATGGACAATTTGATCGTGTTTGGGAATCAGAAAAAGATCAAAATGTTTTATGTTCAATACTCATAAAAGATATATCTACAGAGAAGTTAATTCATCTACAAAGAGATATTGCACTCATTATTGTTGATATTTTGAAGAATTATATGAGCGATGTCACTTTTAAAGAACCGAATGATATTCTCGTGAAAAAAAATAAAATTGCAGGTGTGATTGTGGAGTCGAAAACACGAAATCAAAATGTCTTAGGTGCCGTTATTGGATTTGGTGTGAATATTAATCAAACAGTTTTTTCAACGTTAAATGTCACTTCTATGAAGTTAGAGTGTCAAACTTCGTTTGATCTCATTGAAATTGAAAAGATAATCTTAGAGAAAATACTCGCATTTATTTGATGCGATTTTTCTTTAATGAAAACCTTATCATGACTTAAATTAGTAAAATTATGATAAAATACTCATGATTTAAAGAAAGCAAGGTTTGTTATGAAACGAAATAAGTTTGTTGTTATTGGGTGTGGTCGTTTTGGTGGACAAGTTGCAACCGAAAGGTCCGAAGAAGGCATGCAAGTCATCGTCGTGGATGCCCATGAAGATTCATTTAGAAAGTTACATGAAACATTTGCAGGATATACTGAAGTAGGCGATGCAACACAATTAGAAATTTTAAAAAAAGCTTTCATAGAAGAAGCAGAATATGTGTTGATCTCTACGAATAGAGATAATGTCAATATTTTGATTGCACATATATGTGATCAAATTTTTCAAGTACCGAAAATATATATACGTTTAATGGATTCAGAAAAAGAAAAACTCATAGATAATGAGCGCATCCAAGCGATTTATCCGTATAAACTATCATTAGATAGTTTTAGAACGTTATTTCAAAGTGATGTTGAGGATAGATCATGAAAATCATATTAGCTGGCGGCCGTTTAGAGGCTGATTTTATCATTAATGAATTTAAGAAAAGCAATCATCAACTCATCATTATTAATCCTGATATTGACTTTGCAAAGTACTTATCAGCACATCATGATTTGCCTGTGTTTGCTGGTGATCCAACAAAAATTTATGTTTTAGAAGATGCTCAAATCAAAGATGCTGATGTTTTTATTGCATTGTCTGAAAATGATACTGACAATTACATTATGAGTATGTCTGCTAAAAACTTATTTGACGTAAAAAAAGTTGTATGTATTGTTAGAAATCCAAATAATGTGAAAGTATTTAAAAGTTTAGGCATTGATCGTGTCATCAATGCAACCAATTATTTAGTACAAAATATTAATAACGATGCAGTCATTCAACAGCTTAGTAGAACTATTTCATTAGATGATGAAGATAAAATTGTCGTCGTTGAAATTCAAGTTCAACCAACATTTTCATTCATTAATCAATATATTAAAGATATTCATTTTCCAACAAATATCAACATCAGTTGTGTCTTTAGAGATCCACTTCCGATCATTCCTAAAGGGGATACAATGATTAAAGAAGGAGATAAACTTCTCATTGTGACAACTCCTGTTGAAAAAGACAAAGTTGTTAAGTTTTTCGAGAAAAACTCATAATGCAAGATACGAATACGACAGACATTAAAAAATTAATCGGATTTAAACTCATCTTTAGTTATTTAACAATGTTTATGATTGTCATTGGTATCATCATGTTGATGCCACTTATTGCATTGTTTTTTGATATATCTGAATGGCAATTAAGTTTAAATTTTGCCATACCGGGATTGTCACTTATCATCATAGGTGTTTTATTTCAAAGATATTTTAAGCAATTTGAAAAAAGTCAACTTGCACGTCATCAGGATGCTGTACTAGTTGTTGGTACTTGGGTTTTAGGCATCCTTTTATCTACCATTCCAATGTTACTATTAGGATATAGTTTCACACATGCTGCTTTTGAAATCACCAGTGGATATTCAACAACAGGTTTGAGTGTCGTCGATGTTACAAATGCACCAAAAATATTACTTCTTTATCGTTCATTTTTACAGTTTTTTGGTGGTGTAGGATTCGTTCTAGTTTTAACATCTGCTATTTCCGATAAGTTAGGCATGCGATTGTATCAAGCAGAAGGACATAGTGATCGATTGGTACCAAATTTATTAAAATCAGGTCAGATCATTATGCGTATTTATGTTTTCTATATTGTTTTAGGCATTCTATTTTATGTCTTATTTGGTATGCCACTGTTTGATGCGATCAATCATTCGATTAGTGCCGTTGCAACAGGTGGATTTTCTACGAAAAGTGCCTCTATAGGGTTTTATCAAAGTTTAGAAATTGAAATCATTACCATCATTTTAATGATTTTAGGCGGAACAAACTTTTTTGTTCATTTGTTACTATTTAGAAAAAAATTTAAAGATGTTTTTTCACATATTGAATTAAAAGTTTTTGCCTTTATTGCAGTTGTATCGATTATTTTTGGAACCATAAGTGTGATGCAGCAGTTACAACTTACTTTTGGTGAATCCTTACGAATCTCAAGTTTTCAGTTAATTTCTTCAATCACAGGAACTGGTTATCAAAATATTTCTGGGTTTACAAACTTGCCATCTACATTATTTTTCTTAATTATTTTAACAATGATATTAGGTGCAGGTACTGGCTCTACAGCAGGTGGAATCAAACAGTATCGTATTGGACTTATGGTGAAGTCACAATATTGGCAAATCAAAGACATGTTAAGCCATAAAAAAACTGTTCGGACAAAATTTATCAATCGTTTAGGTAAAAAAATGGTCATTGAACAAGATGAAATTACACAAAACTATATGTTTATTACAACATATATTGTGATATTACTTATCGGTGCATTCATGATCATGTTATATGGATATACGTTTGAAGATAGCTTGTTTGAATTTGCAAGTGCACTAGGAACTGTTGGACTATCGGTTGGAATTTTAAATGCAAATGCGCCAGGTTTCTTATTGTGGACAGGCACATTTGGTATGTTTTTAGGTCGTTTAGAGTTTTATGTGATCTTCATTGCGATAAGTAAAGTTGCATTAGATATTACAAGAAAACAAGTGGTATAAAAATAAAGGACAATAACCATTAAATTATTGTCCTTTTATTTTATTCTGAATATAACAATAATGAATCTGTCATCGTTGTTAAATCATTTAGATTATATGATGTTACACCACCAAGTGAAATGAAGTAGATGATATCATTCACATAAACTGCACGTTGAATGCCAAACGTATAAGATAGATAATACGCATTTGAATCTAAAGTGAGTGTTTGCATAAAAAATTGATGAGAAAAAGTTGCTTTAACACTTAGTGGTAAATTTGTATTGTTTAAATCGATATTAAATAACATATATTCTTGAATATTCATATAACTAAAATTTTCGGCAGTTTCAATCCATTGATAACGTGTCATCGCAAATCCAAAGAAATCGTGAGATTCAGAGAAAAGTAAAGCTTTATGATTGTGAAGAGCTTCAGAATATGTCCAACCTTGATTACCATTTAAAAATGTTAATTCAGAACCAATTTGGTTAAGATTGGAAATATCAGAAGTATCAAACATAGCGATTTTTAGACCAATAATTCGACCTTCATTATCTGTTTCATAACCAATATTAATCAAAGTATCATTTTTCCAAGGGTGCTGATAGGTTGCAAAACCAGTAATTTCAAGCTCACTTGTAATTAGTGGTTGTAATGGATTTGAAATATCGATGATATAAAGTGGATCTGTTTGTTCAAAGGTTACAACAGTCACGATATCTTCATTAAATCGTACAGATTGAACACGTTCTCTAGGTTTACCGATACCTTCATCTAATAATGCTAACTGATTCATTATAGGCTCATTGTTGTCATTCAAATCTAAAGAAAATATATACAGACGATTAACTACTGTGTCTCCCCAACCATCTGTTGTTAAAAGTCGTAATGTTTGATCATATTGATCAATTGCAAATTGATTGATGATATAACCTTCGTATGTTTGATAGCCACCAAAGGAAGTTGAACCATCAGTATTGATAATATAGCGTATAATGACACCTTTAGAAACATACGTATTCGTCAATTCATCAAACTGATACGTGTTACCTGCAAAATAAATACTATCAAAAGTGACATAAGTATGACCCCAATAACTTTGACCTAAATATGTTTTTAATTCATATGTTAGTGTGTCATCGAATTCAACAAATAATATATTGGTATAGTTTTCAAGAGTTTCTAAAGAAGCAATGTATTGAATATTTTCATAAGGTTGCATATAAACATCGGAATTATGCGTGAGTTGAGGTCTTGGATCAATATCCTCATAAAGAAAAATATCTTGTTTTGTAATGACATATAAACGATTATCAATTAAACGAGAACTTGATAAATATCCAGAGACCAAAAAGGTATCTTGTAATGTAAGGGATGCTTTATCGTATATTTCAATAACAGATTCAGGTAAACCAAAGTAGTACCAAGGTTCAATATCGATAAAATCACTTTCTTTTGTTTGACCATCTCTAGATTGTAAATAATAAGAATAACGCTGACCTATTACAATGACTTCGTTTTCTGTTATGTAAAGTTCTTGATAATATGTATAACTTGAATCCTCTCTTGAAGATTCAAGTGACTGAGAGAGCAACAATGACATTTCATCTGTAGTTATATCTATTACATAAAATGCATCATAGCTCAACATATATATTCTTGTATCATCTACTTTAACAATATCGCCTTCATCAATCCCTTGGACTTGTACATTTGTCGTAGAAACATCTGATTTTTCAGAAGTTGTATTATCATCCATTTCAACACTTTCAAAAACAGCTTCAGGATAAAACCGATTGTAACTATCTTGATTTTGTTCGATGAGTTGTTTAAATTGATCATAATCTTTTACATAAGATAATTGTGAATGCGAGTCAACTGAATAATGTGTGATCATTTGATCACAAGAAGCTAAAGTGATTACAAATAGAAAAGCAACAAAAAGTAATAATATTTTTTTCATGAGATACCTCCAAGAATTACATTCATTATAATCAAGATTTATGTCAAAGTTGTGTCAAACATCTAACAATTTTCAAACGAACGTTTTTTTATGGTTTCATCATGATAAAATATAGATATGAATAAAAAACTTCTAATTGTTGAAAATGATACCAACTTACAAACGCTTTTAAAAGATTATTTTTCATCTCATTCATATGATGTTTTTTTAGTATCAAAGGGTTCTGAGGTTATGGATGTGATAACCTCTAAAACGATCGATGGAGTCATATTAGATGTGATGCTCGATGATTTAGATGGATGGTCCGTATTGAGAAAGATTAAACAATCATTTTCAGTTCCTGTAATCATGTTAACTGCTCGAAGTGAAGCCTCAGATAAAATATTCGGTTTAGAACTTGGCGCTGATGATTACCTTACAAAACCATTTTCATTAAAAGAATTACATTTAAGAATCGAACACATGTTATCTGTAATACATTCGAATCACACAGCCTTTCAACTTATTAGGCATACATATGAAGTTAATGTTGATGGAAATAAAACAAAACTTACCAAACAAGAATTTGAAGTGTTGCAATATCTCTTTGAACACCCAAAAGAAGTGATTTCAAGAGAAAGACTCCTTGAGACATGTTGGGGTTATTTATTTGATGGAGATACACGCACAGTAGATACAACAATTAAACGCATTCGACATAAGTTATCTCATGTTTCTTGCATTCATACTGTATTTGGAGTGGGTTATTATTTTGAGGTTCAAAGATGAAACAATTCCCTATTTTTTATAAACTTTTGTTATTTATCGTTGGGATAATGGTAATCGTTTTTGTTATTTTAGGTGTCGCTCAAAACTTATTAGTTCCTTCGATTTATAAAAATGATTTAGAATCTAAAATGATTGAAACGATAGAAGGTTTATATTTAGATTTGAATTCAAGTGACCCAGATAATCATTTAGAAATTGTAAATAACTTTTTATCTACGAATAATGGTCGAATGATGATTTATGATTTGACAGGTCAAGGTCTTTATGGCAATACTAGTAATTTGCCAATTAGAATACTCATTCAGCTGAACGAAGAAAGCATCATCATTGAAGAAATCGATACATTAGATCAAAATTTTATGCAAGTTTTAATGATTAAAACAGAATATGTTTTTGTATATCAACGTTCATTAGAAGGTCTAAATCAAAGTATTTCTCTCATTAATGATCTATTCCTCTATATCACGAGTTTAGGCATCATCATGTCAATTTTAACTGCTTGGTTCATTTCAAAACGATTTTCAAAACCAATTCATCAACTCATACAATTAACTAAATCAAATGATCTGTCAGTACCTTATAATCGTAGAAACGATGAGTTCAACACATTGATGGTTTCTTTTATATCTATGAAAAAAAGGTTAAAAGATTCGATTGACACACTGAAAAATGAACTTGAAAAAGAAAAAAAACAAGAACAATTATCAAAAACATTTATTGCAAACATATCTCATGAAATTAGAACACCTATTTCTGTGATTCAATCAGCAATCGATTTATTGACAGTTACAAGTGACACTGACAAAGTTGAAATGTATTATAAAATGATTCATACTCAAATTAAACTTATTGAGAAATTGACGGATGATGTCATGCTTATCTCTAAATTGCAAAGCCATACTAACACCTTGAACAAAAAGCATTTAGGGATTTATACACTTGTAGAAGATATCACAAATGAATTATCATTGATACATCGTGACGTCAAATTTGACCATATTAAACCTAAATCCGCTAAAATACTACATATTGATGCACTGAGTATAAGACAAGTGATAATAAATGTCTTAAACAATGCGATAAAATTTAGAAATATAAATGCAATGATTGAAATTAAGTATCAACAATATCAAGATTATTTTGATATATTGATTTTCAATGAAGCAAAACCAATAGAGGATGAACATTTACCATTTCTAAATCAAACATTTTATAAAGTGAACTCTGATGGACTAGGGTTAGGGTTAGCGATTGTGGATCAGGTGATGAAAGCACATGACGGGTCATTTTACATTAGAAATATAAAAGAAGGTGTACAAGTGGTATTGAGATTTTATGATGTTTAAGAAATATTTGAGTTTAAATTTAATCGTTATCATTAGTATATTCCTTAGTGGATGTGAGACAACGCTCATACCAGAAACGGAACCAGTGATTATCAATGAAGAAGAGATCTTGCTAGATAATAATTATGATCGGTTTTTTAATCATGAAAACCATAAAACATTAATCATTTCCATTACACAAGAGGATGCTTTATTATTAGATCAATCAATGCAGACATATTTTAATCAATTTGGTAATTATAGAAGTGATGAATATATAGCTTCGACTATCAAGTATCAAGACGAATTTGGTACGATTGACATGCTAGATGTACCGTTTAGAACGAGAGGTAATCTTTCGAGGAATCGCTTTTTAAATGATGAAGGTAACTTACAACTTAATCATTTTAAACTCAAGTTCAATCAGCAATTTACAACAATTGAACGTCAAGGCTTTCTTTTTGGTTTAGAAGAACTAGATTTAAAATATAATCGTAACTACGATGAAACTTATATGAATGAATTTGGTGCACTCAAGTTATATGACGCTTATGATGTGGTTGCACAACGTGCAACGCTCATTTATGTGGAAGTTCATATTGACCAAATAATTTATAATGTTGGTATCATGACTGCATTTGAACCTATAGATGAATGGTTTATTAAAAGACGGTTTGATGATAAGGAGGGTGAAGTTGGTGATCTGTATAAATCATTATGGCAACAATTTGGTCCTGCAAATTTAGCAAACTTGATGGAAGGGTCTATAGGTATTAAAGATGTCTCCATCAATTATCGTCCTGCATATGATTTAAAAACAAATAAGAATACATCTTCACATGAAGCACTTCATTTACTCATTGATGTGTTGGCGAGTGATGATATGAACTTTAAAAAAGCATTTATTGAAGCAAATATGGATATTCAAGCATTATCAAAAATGTTTGCAGTAAGCTTTTTACTAGGGAACCCAGATGATTTTCGTTCCATGGCTAATAATTATTATTTGTATTTTGATATCGTTAATGAAACCTATCATGTTATCCCATATGATCTTGATCATAGTTTAGGTCAAGGATGGGATGGCGCACCTGTATTTGAAAATCAACTGATCACTAATACACTCTATCATTATGGAGAGATTTTTTCATACTTAGCTGGTCAAGATATAAACCATCCTTTAATGGAAGTATTATTTGAAATAGATACTTTTAAACTACAATATAAAGATCATCTTGAAATACTGATTCAAACATCATTTACATTCGATTTTTTCACATCATTTATTGATAACTATAAGGCAATTTATGATAACGATGTTTTAGATTCCATGATGTCGTTACCTTTTGGATATAGAAATTTATCAGATTACATTTCACAAAAATCAGAATTTGTTT
Source organism: Acholeplasmataceae bacterium (assembly GCA_023264085.1). Taxonomy (GTDB): domain Bacteria; phylum Bacillota_I; class Bacilli_A; order Acholeplasmatales; family Acholeplasmataceae; genus UBA8290. The sequence continues at coordinate 25,784 of JALQTF010000011.1, read as the reverse complement.
TAAATCAATTACACGCTACGACTTGATTCATAACATAAATCATGTATAATGTTAAGTGCGAATGGAGTTATAGCTCAGCGGGAGAGCACTTGCTTGACGTGCAAGGGGTCGTGGGTTCAATCCCCTCTAACTCCACCATTTGATATTTTAAACACTTGCTTGCAAGTGTTTTTTTTATAAAAAAAGACTGCTAAGCAGTCTTTACGGGAACAAATAGTATTTCATAAGGTGCAAGTGTTATATATGATTGGTTTTTTAATATGCTTCGTCCTTGGATTAAATCTTTTTGTATATGTGTATAACCATGATCTTTCATAAAAGAAAGATTTAAAGAGGTTGTTTTATTGGAGACGTTGAAGATACCGACTAAACCATCTTTTTGATGTCTCTTTTCTAAGACAACAAGATCTGAATTATGTATGTTTATTGCGCGTTGATTTGTAAAAGGGCTTAAAAGAGGTTCTTTTTTTCTTAAAGCAATCAGTTGTTTTAAATCTCTATAAATTTCAAAACGTTGATCTTTTTGATGGATAACATCGTCATATAATTGCCAATCATAATAAGGTCGGTGTACCCATCGAGAATCTTCTTTTTTTGTATCATCCTCAAGATAAGAAAGATCATTTAACATACCGATATCATCTCCCGCATAAATCATCGGTGCACCTTGATAGAAAAATAATAAGCCATTTAGCATTTTTATTCTTTTAATGGACAAATCTAATAACATAGAAGCATGTTGATTTTTAGCATCTTCGATGCCGGCAAGAGAAGCAAACATTCCATTTGTTCTAGCATCATGAGTTTGATCATTCTTTTGATAATCAATACCTTTACTAAAAGATCCTTCAAATGAGCCATTGAAAAATGATATTAAAAACTGTTTATGCATAAAAGGATCAAAGCCTTGACTTCTTAGTGCATCTTCATTGAGTCCCCAGCCTATGTCATCATGACATCGTATATAATTTAGCCATGTGGCATGTTTGGGTAATTGAAATCGATTTGCATCCACAGTAAGCAAACGTCCATCTTGTGTCGCAACAGTATGCCATAAATCTACCATTAAATTCGCACCGTACATAAAATCACATTCAGGTGCTTCATCGGTTCCAAAATACTTGACAATTTCATGAGGTTCAACGATTGCTTCTCCTAAAAGCGCGACATTTGGACATGTTAAATCACGAAATGCTCTAAATAATCTCATAAGAACGTGTACTTCAGGTAGATTTCGACAAGTTGTTCCAATCGTTTTCCACATAAAAGGTATAGCATCCAGTCGTACCATGTCAATGCCCCATTTTGAAAATGTATGGAGTTGTTTTAACATGTCTATTAAAACATAAGGATTCTTATAATTTAAATCCCATTGATAGTCGCTAAATGATGTATAAACATATTTTGAAATGGAGTCCACATAAGTAAAATTTGTTTTTTTTCTCTCTGGAATGACTAAAGGTACTGTCAAATCAAATTGTGAGGGAATGAAGGCATCATCAAACATCATAAAATAGTTTTGATAAAAAACGTCGCCTTTCATCGCATTCATTGACCATTGATGTTCTTTTGCGACATGGTTCAAAACAAAATCTATCATGAGTTTAATATTATGTTGATGGAAATAGTTGATGATATCTAGAAGATCATCTTTCGTTCCAAATTTCTCATCAACATCATTAAAATCAACGACAGCATATCCGCCATCATTTTCATCTTTTCGAGTTTTTAATAATGGCATAAGATGAATTAAGTTTATCCCTAAATCTTTGAAATATGATAATTTTTCTCTCAATGAAAGAAGGTCTTTAGAGAATAAATCAACATAAAGTGTCATGGCAACTATGGGTGTATTCGTATACCATGGCGATTCAACCTTTGTTGCTTCATGTTCTTTTATAAATTGTAACAAATCACGCTTTGCCTCTAAACTTTGAGGGTATAAAGTGTTAAACAATGCGTCAATTAGTGGATATGTATTCATAATATGGAAACCCTTTCACAAATTATTATATCAAATTCTAAAGATAAATAAATATGTGAATAATGCACATAAATAAAAAAAGTGCCGAGGCACTTTTATTTTTTAAAGTTTTCTATGAATTCAATGAGTTCATCAGTAGAAGGACTTTTTGCATTCACAACATAAAATCCACTTGTACAAACACCTGTTAACAGTGATGCTTCGGGGGTAAGCCCTGTAAGTTGTCCAAATACATATCCTGCATTGAAATTATCTCCAGCCCCAGTTGTGAGTTTTGGTTTCTCAACATAAGGTCCTTTTGTTTCAAAGAAACCTTGTTCAGTCATGACCACTGCACGATCTACAGGATGTACAACAAGTTGGTCAACTTCAAGTTCATTAAATAATGCTTTTGTAACATTTTCAAGACTTGTTTCTTTAATGACATCGCTAGAAAATAAACCTAATGTAACTGAAACATCATAGGCTTCTTTTTTATTAAATCCTAAAATAACCTTAAAATAAGATTTAAATAATTTTAACAAATGAAGTGCACGAATAATATCAGAAGAAGCCCTTTTCTCAGGATCGGCAATATCAACAAAAAGTATTGGCTTGACAGCTTTAGGGTTTAATTGAGGTAATGCTTTTTCTAACAAATCCTCCCATAATGACGTCATTGTCGGTAACATAGACCAATTGACACTTGCGACTAAATCTGATGTTTGCAACTGCTCAATAAGCTGTTTTTCTCCATAAGTTTCAATTAAACGATCATAAGTCATATGATCAAAATTCATACGTCCCATAATGATTTTTCCATCGAAAAATTCTACAGCATCTGATATGCCAGGATTTTCAATTGAAATAACATTCGCTTTATTAGCGATCGGTTGAAATACTGGATGTAATGTTGGATAGCCGAGTGCCCCTACATATGTGACATCGACATTATGATTAAGTAAAGCATTGGTCATGATAGGACCGTTACCACCTATTTTTTGTTGGTCTACGACCCATTCAATGTTGGTGGAAAGTCCTGCAGCTTTTCCAATACGTTCTGCATAATCTTTAATATATTCCAAACGTTTAAACTCAGTTAAACTTAATCTCTTGTCAACAACATGCATGATGTTATCCACAAATCCATCAAAACCTATGAATAGTTTTTTTGTATGTTTTTTTGAATCTTTTAATGTATTGGTAATCTCTAAAAGGGTCATAGAATACTCCGTATATTTTATTGTTCATTGATACCCTATTATGATAACATAAGTATATATGCAATAAAAGAGTAAAAGATGAGAATTTATTTAGTTAGACACGGACAAACCAATGATAATATAAAAAACCTCATGCAAGGTTGGAAAGATACCCCTCTCAATGATCAAGGACGCATACAAGCAAATGCACTTGTATCTTTTTTTAAAGAAGAATCGATTGATATTGTCTATTCAAGTGATCTTTCTAGAGCATTGGAAACTGCTCAAATTATTGCAGATGCCATTCATAAAGAAGTGTATATAGATAAGCAATTAAGAGAGATGTATTTAGGTTCATGGGAGGGACATTCTTGGCAAGAAATTGAAGCAGAGTATGCTTATTTTTTTAATAAACCAGAAAATGAGAAAAATGCACTGAATATCCATTCAGGAGAATCGTACATTGAATTTCAATTGCGATCATTTCAAACTTTTAAGAAAATTGTTCACAACCACCCTAAAAAAAATATCATGATCGTCACACATGGTGGTGTCATAAGAGAAATCATCGCGAACATCATGAAAATTAATCAAGTTCAAAAAGATGCGATACCTATTAGGAATTGTAGTGTCTCGATGTTAGATTATGATACAAAAAAAGATCAATTTGATATCATTGATCTTTGTGTCCTGTAAAAGTATTTATGGTCTGCATCATTTGCTTAGATAATTCAGACGTTGGGATATCTTTGATCGATTCAAAATCATAGGTCCCAATAATTTGTACGGTACGATTAATTGGAATAAAAGGAACTTTTTTTCGAACATCAATATCACCAGTTATTTTAATGAGTGTTAAATGTGTTTGTGCTTTTAAAACAAGTTTGAATGCGCCAGCTTTCATATTTTCAACATCATTCATATATTTGTCCTTTACAGTACCTTCAGGAAAAACAAGCATGTTTTGACCATTTTTCACGGTTTGAATTGCTTTAATCATATTTTCTAGAGTTTTTCTTGAATTATTTCTATCGACGGGAAAACTCCCGAGTAATGTAATCCATTGACTAATGAAAGGGATTTTTAATATGGAAACTTTAGGTGTGAATGCCATTGGCATTTGCGCCTTTTCTAATACACATAATGCATCAGAATATGATGTGTGATTTGAATAAATGACTTGATTGATTGTGGGATCAAATGAGCCTATGAGTCTTGTTTTCATTCTAAGGAATACATGATTAAAAATGGTGATCATTTGTCTATTTAGGTAATTGAGATATAAATTGTGTGGTTTAACGTTGAAAAGTTTGAATATAGGGATGTGGAATGCTACAAATAAAAATACCATGATAAAAGCGGTAAAAGGTGACAAAGCAACACTTATAAATGCAATTTCTAAAGAAGTGGACTGCATAGATATAAAAGAAATTGAACATAAAAAATAAAGATATAATAAGTAAATCAAATCCTCACCTCACCACCATATTATCATGTTCCATTGATTTTCACATAAAATACGTTAATTATATTGACAACGCTTACATTTTTTGTTAAAATGTTTATGAAAACCTTTCCACATAATAATCACTTTTATATGTTATAAAAGTTGATAAGAATTGTTTTCGTTACTTAAAAGAGGGAACATGAAGCAAAATATATTATTCGGAAATAGTAGAAGAGCACAGAGTAACCGATCATTTTGGTTATTTTTGTTGCCATCATTATCTGCTTTTGTTATTTTTGTTATTGTGCCATTCTTTACAGGAATTTATTATAGTTTTACAAATTGGTCAGGCCTAAATACTGGAAACGAAAGTTTTGTCGGATTTGATAATTACAGACAAATCTTAAGTGATCCTCAATTTGGCTTTTCTTTTTTGCAAACTGCGACATATTCATTACTTGCAGTGGTCATTATTAATATTGTTGCTTTTGGTTTGGCATTACTTGTCACTCAAAATACATTGATGAAAAATGTTTATCGTGCAGGATTTTTCTTACCGAATCTTATTGGTGGTCTTGTATTAGGTTACATTTGGCAATTTTTATACAATCGAGCGCTTATAGTATGGTTTGAACCTTCATTAATAGCTGTAGGTGAAACATCCATTTTAGGACTTTCAATTGTTGTGACATGGCAATATGCCGGTTATATTATGATGATTTATATTGCTGCACTTCAAAATGTTCCTCAAGATTTAATAGAAGCGGCAACGATTGATGGTGCGAATGCTTGGCAAAGACTTAAAGCAATCACTTTTCCATTGGTTGCACAAGCATTTACGATTGCATTATTTTTAACGCTAGTTACATCATTTAAACAATATGATACTGTTGTGTCACTCACTCAAAGTGGTCCTGCAATGCAAATGCCGGTATGGTTTGCCAACTTATATGGGATTAACCCAATCACAGTGCAAAGTACTGAAGTGATCACATATAACATATATGAAACTGCATTTGTGAGATTCCAATTAGGTGTTGGACAAGCGAAAGCAATATTGTTTTTCATACTAATAGGTGTTATTGGTGGATTACAAGTCTTCTTTACTCAAAAGAGAGAGGTGGAAATGTAATGCAATTAAAATCTAATAACAAACAAAAGAAAAATTGGAATGTTACATTAAAACAAAATAATTGGACCATTGAAATCATTTCTATTATCTTATTAATTTTATTTTTCATGCCAATCATTATTGTTTTAATCAATGTCGGTAAAGCCGACAATAATGCGATCATATTAGATCCGCTAGGATTTCCTCAAAATTATTTTACAAATTTTATAAATAACATAGAACGTATCTTAACGCATCGACAAATTAGATATTTTTCATCATTTGGTTATTCTCTACTTATTACATCATTATCATTATTTTCAATAGGAATATTTAGTTCGATGGCAGCATGGGTACTTGTAAGAACGAAAACGAAGTATTCTAAGTTGATCTTCTTTTTGTTTCTGAGTGGACTCGTCATTCCTTTTCAAGTGGTAATGCTACCACTTGTTAGATTGCTCCAAGATATTACAAACATTACTGGACTACAAATGAAAGAAACAGTACATGGAATTGTGCTTACATATATTGGCTTTGGTGCACCACTTTCAGTGTTCATGTTTTATGGATTTATTAAATCTGTACCACTCGAAATAGAAGAGGCAGCGATCATCGATGGATGTAACCAAAGACAAGTATTCTTTAGAGTTGTATTTCCAATTTTAAAACCTATTTTTGTGACCATGTTAGTTTTAAACGGTTTATGGATATGGAATGACTATTTACTTCCTGTTCTTGTATTAGGTGTGAAAAATCCAGTACAAACACTACCACTTTCTGTAGGTGTGTTAGCGGGTTTATATACGAAAGATTGGCCACTTATACTCACACAAGTGATTTTGGCTGCGATTCCATTACTCATTTTATTCTTGTTTGTTCAAAAACATATCATTAAAGGTATGACATCGGGTGCAATCAAGTAAAATACGACACATCGATTGCTTAGCAATCAACTTACTTTTGTTTTCAATTTAAAAAAAATATAGGAGGAAAATAAATTGAAAAAGTTACTTTCATTATTTACAGTATTCACTGTAGCTATCGTTTTAGCTTCTTGTACTGGAACACCAGCGACTGATTCGCTTGTGATATTCCAAAACAAAGTTGAAATCGATGATGTTTTAAGCACATATGCAACTGCATGGGGCGAAGAAAACGGTCTTAATGTTGAAGTCCAAACATGTGGTGGTGACTCTTGTGCGTATGGTACACAATTATTAGCTGAATTCCAAGGAAATGATCAACCAGATATCTTTGTCATCGAAGGTCTCGGTGGTTTTAATCAATATAAAGATAAAATCTATCAATTCTCTGGAAACGAAGCATGGGTTGATAATACAGGTTTAGAATTTGTTTATGATGGTGATGTATATGGCTTCCCAGTTGCGATTGAAGGTTGGGGTATGGCATACAATAAAACCATCTTAGAAGCAGCTGGTCTTACAGTTCCTGCGATTGGTGCTGCATTATCACAAGCAGATTTTAGAGCAATGTTTGAAGCAGTAGAAGATTACTACACTGAAAATAACATTACGGATTCAGCAGTTGTTTCAATGGCAGCAGCTTCAGGTATGACTTGGGTTACTGGATTACATAACTTTAATGGTTATTTAAGTGCAGGATTACCTTATACTGATTCAACAGTCATTGATCAAGTAAATGGTGGTACATTAGATGAAGCTCGTTTTGGTGAATATACTGACTGGGTAGAATTATTATTTGAATTTGCTGATCAAACAATATTAAATACTGGTGGTTATGATGAACAAGTAGGATTATTTGCATCAGGTAAAGCTGCATTCTTACACCAAGGTAACTGGACAGATTCATCATATGCTAACAGTGATTTTGAAATGGGATATTTACCACATGGTGTTTTAGCGACTGGCAATGACTCTATTTTCATTGGTGCACCTTCATACTATGTTATTAACAAAGATGGTGCGAATATCGAAAATGCTAAAGCATTCTTAGAAGATTTAGCTGGAACTGAAGCTGGACATAACTATATGGTGAATGAAGCGAATATGGTACCTGCATTTGATTCAGTGACATTAGTGCCTTCAACACCTTTATCAGCTGCTGTACTTGCTTGGAATCAAGCTGGTAAAGCGTATGCTTGGTGGCAAAATGATTTACCTGCAGGATTTGGTATGGATACTTTAGGACCAATCTATAGCGCACTTGCAAGTGGACAAATCACGAGAACTGAATTTATTTCTCAAGTGAAAGCTGCAGTAGAAGCATTAGCTTAATTTTAAATTAAGGATTAATAAAAGGCACTTTACCATAAAGTGCCTTTTTTATTGACTTTATATATGTACATCAATAAAATATCATATGGGAGGATAATATGAAACAAACAAAACAATTTAAAACAGAATCTCAACGTTTACTACATTTGATGACACACTCAATTTATACTCACCATGAAATATTTTTAAGAGAACTCATTTCAAATGCGAGTGATGCCATTGATAAACGTCATTTCAAATCATTAACGGATGAAAAAGTGCCGAATGCTGACTATGAAATCAGATTGATCAATGATGATAAAGCACGTACTTTAACGATTGTTGATACTGGTATTGGTCTTACTCAAGAAGAACTTGTAGAAAATTTAGGTACCATCGCTAAATCTGGTACGAAAGCTTTTCAAGAGTCATTAGAAGAAAAAAGTGAAGCAGAACTCATCGGTCAATTTGGTGTAGGTTTTTACAGTGCATTTATGGTGGCAGAAAAAGTAGAAGTAAAAACACGTTCACCATATGCCGAAACAGGATATTTATGGACATCTGATGGTGTATCAAATTATACAATTGAAGATATTGAAAAAGAGACTATTGGTACAGAAATTACATTATATATTAGAGAAGATGCTGAAGATATTGATTTCTCCAAATTTTTAAAATTTTATGAAATCAAATCACTCGTAAAAAAATATAGCGATTATATAAGATATCCTATAAAGATGCTAGAAACGAGAACAGAAGATAAAAAAGAAATTCAAGAAGATGTGACACTCAACCAAATGACTCCCATTTGGAAACGTTCTAAAAATGATGTCAAAGAAGAAGAACTTCAAGAATTTTATAAACATCAATTTAATGAATTTGAAGCGCCATTAAAAACGATTCATACGAATGTAGAAGGTATGTTAACGTATACTGCACTTTTATTCATACCTAAAAAACCTGCATATAATTTTTACACTGAAAGCTTTGAAAAGGGATTACAATTATATTCTAAAAGCGTCTTTATTGAAGATAAAAATAAATCATTGATTCCAGATTACTTTAAGTTTGTCAAAGGACTTGTAGATTCTGCGGATTTATCACTAAATTTATCTAGAGAAATGTTACAACACGATCGCCAACTTAAAAAAATTGCATCACATTTAGAGAAAAAAATTAAGAGTGAATTAGAATCCATGTTAGCAGATGAAAGAGATAAGTATTTAGAATTTTATGAAGCTTATAAACTCACGTTAAAATATGGTATTTATGAGATGTTTGGGATGAATAAAGATAAGTTGCAAGATCTGATTTTATTTGAGACTTCAAAAAGTGAATCACCCATAACATTAAAAGAATATTTAGATAGAAAACCTGAAAGTCAAAAATTTATTTATTATGCGACAGGTAAATCAAAACAAAGAATGTTAAATTTACCTCAAATGGATGCAATGAAGTCACAAGATATTGAAGTGTTATTATGTTATGATGATGTCGATGAATTTATGTTCCAAGCAATGCAAAACTATCAAGAAATTCCTTTTAAATCGATTCAACAAGGAGATTTAGAAGAAGTATTAGAAGATAAGAAAAAAGAAGTCAAAAAACAAGAAAAAGACTATAAAGAATTTTTAAAAGCGATAAAAAATAGTTTAAAAGATCAAGTGAAAGATGTTAAAGTATCCGCAAGACTTACAGAGTCACCAGTGTGTATTGTCTCTGGTGAGGGTGTGTCGCTTGAGATGGAAAAAGTACTGAATCAAATGCCAAACGGTGAATCCGTGAAAGCTGAACGTATCTTAGAAGTCAATCCAAATCACGACTTATTTAAAAAACTACATGAAACGTTTGTATCGGATGATCAAACAATCGATTCAATTGCGTCATTACTTTATTATCAGTCACTAGTTGCTGAAGGGATTCCACTAGAAAATCCTAAAGCTTATACAGATGCAATCACAACATTATTATCTAAATAAAAAGGCTTAGCCTTTTTATTTTTTTTATTAAATTATTACGAATATGATATAATAAAGTATTCTTTAGTAAACTTAATGAGGTCGTATGTCAATTAAAAAATTATATCAACCTATTTATGAATCATTTTATGAAATCGTTGAACAAGACTATTTAATGTCTTTGAGAAGTCGTTTTGATTATCCATTGACACTTAAAGATATCAATTTATTGTTTGCGATTCAAAAAGAAAAAAAAGAACAATTAAATTTCTCTTCTAATTTAGCAAAAAAAATTGGTGCGACACATTCAACGTTTTCAAATCACTTAAAAATACTTGAAAAAAATAAAATTATTAAAAGGTATCGTGATCCTAGTAATTATAAACACATGTTAATTGATTTAGATGATGTTGGCATCGCTTATTATAAAATACTAATTGAGTACTATCAAGGGCTACTAGCATATATAAAATCTTCATTTTCGAATTTGAAACTTTTAGAGCTTTTGAAAGTGATTATTCACATTAGTAATACATTTTCAGAAGAAACACCTAAATTAAAGACACCAAATCTGCTCAATTTGCCTTCTTTTGAAACCATTTATGATGCATTTAATCGAATTTATTTTTATCACTTCAAAAGAGAAACATCTTTTTTACAAACATATGAACTAGATTTAGACCTCACCGAATTAAAACTATTAACATTATCCTATATTTTTGAGGAAGAAGGATTAAATCAGCCATCTTCATTGAATGAAAAAACGTCTATGCAATTTTCAACCATATCTTCAATTATTCATAAACTCGATAAAGAAGGTTTCATACATAGAGAAGTAGGTAAAATTGATAAAAGAAAATTAGATATTATTTTAAAACCTCACACAATAAAAATTGTTGAAGATTATATGTCATTTAGAATAGACATATATGAAGAAATGAGACAATCTGTTTCCCAAAAACAATTTGATTTAATTGAACAAACATATCAATTGATTAAGAAATACACAGAAATATATAAAAATAAAGCACGTTCATAACGTGCTTTAATCATATATTCTTGATGATGCTCTTATCTCATAACGATTGAGAGGATGTTCTCTACAACTATCACAACATGAGCCTTTGTACTTTATTTCATTTTCTTCACTACACAAAATTTGCTTATTACATTCTGGATTGGCACAGTTGATGTATCTTTCACATGGTTCACCAGTAAAGTGATCTTTACCAACAATGACAGGGTTGACTCTATTCACAGGCACACTAATTCTTGAATCAAATACATAGCATGCGCCGTCCCAAAGTTCCCCTTGAACGACAGGGTCTTTTCCATATGTAACAATGCCACCTTTTAGTTGATAAACGTCTTCAATACCTTCACGTTTTAAAAATCCAGACCATTTTTCACAACGCACTCCACCCGTACAATATGTAAGTACGGTTTTGCCTTCAAATAATTGTTTATGTTTTCTAAACCATGAAGGAATATCTCTAAAGTTTTTAATATCAGGTTTGATGGCGTTTCTAAAATGTCCTAAATCATATTCATAATTATTTCTTGCATCAACAATCACAACATTTGGATCTTTTAATTTTTCATAGTAATCTTTCGGTTCAAGATAAGTCCCTGTAAGTTCATGTGGATTAATATCATCTTCTAAACCTAAGTTCACAATTTCTTTTTTTACTTTTACAGAAATACGTTTAAAAGCATGAGCATCCTCTACATCAATTTTAAATGACATATCTTCAAATCCTTTGATGGATTTTAAGTCATGCATGTATGTATTAGTTTGTTCAATGCTACCAGAAAGTGTACCATTAATACCTTCACTAGATACAATGATTCGACCCAATACACCTAACTTCTTACAGTATTTTAAGTGTTTCTCTGCAAATGACTCAGGATCTTCAATTGGTGTATAATGGTAATATAATAATACTTGATATGTCATGTTATTTCCTCAATTCAGGTAATGATTTAATTATGAAAATCCCTGCAGCTGCAATGACGAGTTGCAATAGATTTCCTGGAATACTTCTAAATGCTGCAGCACCAGATCCTAAGAAAAATGCTTCAAATACTAAATATCCTACAACGATGACTGTTCCACCAAGACCAAGCGATAACCAGTTTTTCAATGTAGACAAGCCTTGACCTTCAGGTGATTCTGCAACAAGTCCAAACACATATCCAGCAATGATTCTCACAACAAATGTCCCTGGTGCCCAAGCAGCCCAAGGAGATAATAAATCAAATAAAGTCATGCCAATGGCACCTGATAATGCACCATAATATTTTCCATATTTAATGGCAATTAAAAACATCACAAGCGTTCCCATGTGAGTGAGACCTCCAAATGCGCCGAATGCAGGTACTTGAATCCCGATATACGTAAACACAAAGACAATTGCTGAAAACATCGAGGCATAAATTACTTTTAAAGGTGTCATGTTACTTGTCATAAATTGACCTCACTTTCTTTTCTAAACAATTATAGCATATTTTTTATGAACAAAAAAAAGGATATACATGAAATCATTTTTAATAAATAGCATTATTATTTTAATCACAATTTTTCTTGTTTCTTGTCAAAAAAACCTCACAGCAAGACATACTTTAGAAGAGGTTTTACCACATGTTGAGAATTTTATTAATCAAGATGTCACACATGAAAGCACGCTTCCTTTATTTGAAGGAACAACGATTTCGTATGAAATAAATGACCAAATGATAGATGATTTAAAAACGTTTGATCGACCCATCTATGACCAATTTATGGATATTGAAGTCATTATTTATGCAAGAGATGATACATTCAAAATTGTTGATCAAATTTATGTATTAAGTGCATATTCTCCAAAACATAATTATGAAATTCATTTAAATGGTGTTGATTTTGAAAATATTCAAAAAGAAACTTTCTCACAAACATTGATTTCACTTTATCAAAATGATAGTCAACTTTTTGAATCATTAGGAAATATTCGTGGAAGAGGAAATTCTAATTGGTTTACGTATGATAAAAAATCATACCGGATATCATTTGATCAAGATATCGACATGATGGGATTAAAACCACATCATGATTATTTGCTCATTGGAATGGCAGCAGACAAATCATTGATGCGAGATGTATTAGCCCATCAACTTGCTAAAATGCTATCTTTAGAGATCACACAAGATACAAGGTATATATCCTTATACATCAATGGTGATTACCAGGGATTATATGCTTTGATTGAAGATCGTACATATATCAAATCGAATGAAGATCCTTTAACATTTGCCTTAGAACTTGATCACCGTATTGATTGGGAGCCATCTGATGATTTATTTATTCGTGTGGATGGCGCACCTTATGCCATAAAAAGAAGTGCAAATTTGGATTCTCAAACACTTGATACGATTGAAATGTATTTAGAGAATGTCTTAAATGATTTACGAAACGGTATCATTCATCCTGACATTGATTTAAAAAATTGGGCAACATACATGATCATTCAAGAATTATTTAAAAATGTTGATGCTTGGGGATTATCTGTATTTATGTATCGTGAAAGTAACTTGTTAAAATTTGGTCCTGTTTGGGATTTTGATTTTGCATTAGGGAATGCTGATTATGTCGGAGATGATTATTATAATCCTGAAGGTTTCTTTTTAGCTTTTGATCCTAGGATGTCATGGTTTTTTACGATTATTGAATTAGATGCATTTCAAGACATGTTTAAAAAAGAAATGCTATATTATTACAATGAAATTTTACCTCAGTTTATAACATTGATAGAAGTTTTAGGTATCTCTTTAATACCTTATGCAGAAGAAAATTTTGAAAGATGGAATGATTTTAATACATATTTGTGGCCAAATCCGATGTTCATGGTTGAGTTTGAATCGTTTGCAGATCATATTTTGTGGAATAAAACATTCATATATGAACGATCGATATGGTATCGAGATGCGATGTTTAGATCACCCTTCATATAAAAAAAGAACACGTCAATGACGTGTTTTTTTATTTTTTTTGGTGGAGATGAGGGGAGTTGAACCCCTGTGCAAAATATGATGATACCATGCGTCTACGTACGTAGTTTATTGACGAATTTAAATGACATCCTAACAATAAACAAGAAAGATGACATCGAGACATTTAGTAATCTTATTGAAGCATGTCAACAACAATAAGATCGCTTACTTTATGAGCCGTGTAAGTGTCGTAAGCAAACAACTTAGTTGGCACGCTTGCTATTCTTAAGCTGCGTAAGAAAAATTTTGGTTTCCGGTTATTAGCCTCGGCTTTTTTACTTGAGCAACCAAGATACGCAACATGATAGATTCATACTCTGACGAATCCATAAACATCCCCAGCGTGATGATTATACACGAAATAAACGATTTTTACAATCATTATCGTGGTATAATATGACTTGAGGAAAGTCATGAAAAAAGCAATGATATTTGATTTAGATGGGACTTTATTAGATACCATTTACGATATTCATCAGGCAGTGAATATTGGATTAAAAACATTTGGATATAAAGAAGTATCAGTAGATCATGTTCGCCAAAGTGTTGGATCTGGGGCCATGCAAATGATTAAGAGATGTGCACCTAAAGCATCTGATAATCATGTCAAATCGATTCATGATACTTATCAAGCATATTATGATGCCAATCATCAAGATTTAACTGTTATCTATGATGGAATCATTGAATTATTACAAAAGCTTAAATTATCTTATCAACTTGCAGTTGTTTCCAATAAATATCATCATTTAGTACAATCTTTATCAGCGTATTACTTTAAAGATATATTTGATGTTGTGTTGGGAATGACAAATGCACTTCCTATTAAACCGGCTCCTGATATGATTTTACATGTATGTCATGCCATGAATATTTCTAAAGATGATATTATTTATATCGGTGACTCAGAGCCAGATATTATTGTAGCAAAAGCATTAAATGTGGACCATATTGCCGTAAGCTATGGCTACAGAACGGAAAATCAACTACTTCAATTAAACCCGATGCACATAGTCAATGATGTAAAGACTTTGGATGAAGTTTTGATGTCAATACTTTGACACACAAAAGGGATATTATTTTTTAATGGAGGAAACATGGAAGCACTAAGATTAGAAAGAGTATCAAAATATTATCAATCAGAAAATAATGTAAGTGTTGGGATGAAACATATCTCACTCACGTTTCATATGGGTGAGTTTATTGCAGTTACTGGTGAATCAGGAAGTGGGAAATCAACGTTACTTAATGTACTTTCTGGATTAGACAAGTATGAAGAAGGAGAAATGTTTATTTTCTCTGAAGAAACGTCCCATTATCAAATTAAAGATTTTGAGACATATCGTCGTGAAAATGTTGGTTTTGTATTTCAAAACTATAATATTATTGATTCGTATACAGTGTTACAAAATGTGATGTTAGCACTAGAATTGCAGGGATTTCCTTCTAAAGCAAGAAAAGCACGTGCATTAAAACTTATTGATCAAGTAGGACTTACAAAACAAAAAAATCAAAAATCATCAAAATTATCAGGTGGTCAAAAGCAGCGTGCAGTCATTGCGAGAGCACTTGCCAAAGATACACCAATCATCGTGTGTGATGAACCGACAGGGAACTTAGATCAAACATCCGCTGAACAAATTATGTCTTTATTAAATGACATATCTAAGGATAAACTCGTGATTGTTGTTACGCATGAATTTGATCAAGTTGCACCATATGCAACGAGAAGAATCAAAATGTCTGATGGTGAAGTTGTCGAAGATATTCAATTAAAAGCACATCAAGAAGTTTCCGTAACAAAACAAGATAAATCAAAAAAACTCAATATTTTTGATTTGTTGAAATTTTCTATGAGAAACTTATTTGCGCAGCCTAAAAGATTTTTCTTTATGCTGTTTTTAATGCTTATTGCGATCAGTGTTTTTACGATCGTTTATTCTAATCAAATATATGGACTTCGTACAACAGGGTTAGAACAGTCAGGGACATATCCATCAGTACCGAGTAGTCGCGTCCTTGTTGAAAGAAGAGATGGCAATCCACTCACCAACGAGGACATCAACATCATTGAGAGCTTTAGAGATGTGAATAAAGTATATGCATATGGCGCATTATTTCATAATGATACAAGTTTTAACTTAGTCACTTTTTATAATAACGATGAAGTGATGGATATGATGAATTATAGATTTAACGATAGTGCTCACATGTTAACTTCAAACATGCTTTCAGAAGGAAGATTACCAATTGCAATGGATGAAATCGTTGTGAGTAATTATTGGTGGGGTATCGACATTGATCAAACAGTTTTACTTACAAGTGATCGTATTTGGGATTGGGATAAAAATGCATTAGAAGAGGCAGGTATCGGATATTTTAAAATTGTTGGTATCATTGATAATGACTTACAAACAATTTATTTTTCAGATGCCTATCTTTCACAAAGTTATCCTACAGAACCATCGCTTGATCAAAGTCTTAAATTGCAAGTAAAACAATCGCTTGAGAATTCTTTACAAATTACTATCAATAATCAAGAAGTGTTTATTTATGATGCGAGAACTGAATACAACGGCTATGATGTGTATTTAGATAATGAAGATATATTTGAAACACCATTGTCTCTTGAAGTTGAGGTTCAAGCTGATTCGCTCACACAAACCGTGACAATGAATAAAACATTGGTTTTTGCAAATGGAATATTAGAAAATGAGTTTAATTATGGAAGCATATCTACATCGGTATTTGATGAGATCATTCAAACATTATTGTTGGAAGTCGAAGAAGAATATGTATCATTGCCTTCTGCAATTGCAAGTGTTTCTGTTGAGAATCAACTCGCTGGAACAAGACTTATTGAGTCATTGGATGCACAAGTATATAAAGTGTACTATCCAGCAAATATCCCAGGATTTTTACAAGAATTCTTAGTGTTTATATTAGCTATTGTTGCAGTGATTATTTTACTCATTCTTGGGCTTTTCCTATATGCTGTCATTCATGCAGTAACTAAAAACATGATGAATGCTAGAAAAAAAGATTTTTCTATTTTTAGATCCGTCGGGGCCCATGAATCAACGCTATCGATGCTTGTTATTATTGAGCAAATTTTACTTTCAATGATTGGACTGATATTATCAATTTTGATACTAAATGCAATCGTGATGTTTGTCCCTGATCATGGCTTAACGATTGAATATATGGGTGTTTCAGATTACATTATTTTAGTATTGGCGATCACACTATTAGGATTATGGTTAGGATTAAGATTTAACAAAAAAGTGTTTCATCAAACGGTCATTCAAAGTTTGACTTCAGGAGGTGAGTAATATGTCACAAATGATACCTCTTATTAAAATCTCAGGTTTGAATAAATATTTTAATAAAAACAAATCGAATCAGATTCATGTGATCAATCAAATGACCTTAGATTTACCTAATAAAGGTTTAGTCATGTTGTTAGGTCCCTCAGGATCAGGAAAAACAACATTATTAAATGTTTTAGGTGGACTTGATAAATTTGATAAGGGACATGTTTTTATGTTTGATAAAAACATTTCTAGATATCAATCAAAAGTATGGGATCATTTAAGAAATCACCATATTGGGTATATTTTTCAAAACTATCATTTATTACCTGATTTATCGGTTTATGATAATGTCGCTTATGTATTAAAACTGATGGGTATTACAGATGAAGCACTTATAGAGTCACGTGTGCATTATGTTTTAAAAGCAGTGAATATGTATACCTTTAGAAAGAAAAATGCACTTCAATTATCAGGTGGACAACAGCAACGTGTTGCTATTGCAAGAGCGATTGTTAAAAATCCAGATATGATTATAGCCGATGAACCGACTGGTAATTTAGATTCTCAAAATACCATTGAAGTCATGAATATCATTCAATCTATCGCGAAAGATAAACTTGTCATTATGGTCACCCATGAAAAAGAAATTGCGAATTTTTATGGTGATCGAATTATTAAAATTTCTGATGGGAAAATCATCTCTGATGATGACAGTCATGATCGTGGCGATTATCAAATGAAATACGATGAGACGATTTATTTAGGTGACTTAAATAAAGAAACACTTGAAACATCTCATCAACAAAGTATTGATGTTTATTCAGAACAAAAAGACAAAAAGATGCATGCAACGTTTATTGTTAAAAATGATACGATTTATATTAAAGTGGATAGTGCATTAAAAAAAGTCAAATTGTTAGATGAATTTTCTACAATTCAAATTAAACAGGGTAAGAAAGCAACACATCAAAAACAAATGTTATCTGAGTCTTCATTCAATAATGAAGAACTGAGTTTGGAAGGTGTTCCAAGAAAGCAGCATTTTGTTTTCTCCATAAAAAAAGCCATTTTTATGGCGTTAGAAAAAGTCATTGGTACATCTAGAAGAGGAAAAATCATGTTGGCGAGTTTTGTTCTTGCAGGTGCCGTGATTGCTTTTGCAGCAACATCACTTGCAAGTGTGTTGTTTATGTCACCAGAACAGTACATGATTTTGCCATCAGGATACGCGCAAGTGTCACTTGTAGATCCAGAAGATGTCAATACAACACAACCAACACTCGACCAACTAAAACAAATAGAAAATATCACATATATCAACACGTATAATAGAAGTTCTATTCAAATCAATTTTTTAAGACCTAATGGTCTCATTTATAACACAGCCGTTTCTGGATTACTAGATTTGTATCGATTACATGATTTAGACATTGTTTATGGTTCTATGCCTGCAACGAACAATGAAATATTAATCACAAGCGCAATTGCAGATAATTTAGTGGATGGTTCTGCTGGAAGAGATATTGGTATTTGGTCTTATGAACATCTACTTAATGAATCCCTTATGTATCAAGGTGAGATCATTACAATTTCAGGAATTGTAGATGCTCCTTATAGTGTCATTTTTACAAATGATGCACTTGCTGATTTCTTAACATATCCACTCACACAACATATGTCCATCGATTGGTTTGATACATCCACACTTTTGTATGGTGACTTACCAACTGAAGAGGCGTTATTAGTGCCTGCATCACTTGGGATATTTAATAGTAATATGAATTTCCCATTAGAAATAGAGGGTGTGACGATTAGTGGTGTTTATGATGATACAGATATAAAGCCATATGTATATGTCACAGCGAATTACTTAGAACAACTCAGATTTGAAAATAACTCAAGATATTACATTTACACTACAGATTTAGACGCTGTAGAATCTGAGCTTGTCGGTTATGATTTAATACTTGAAGACTTGTTAGAAAATGCTAGAAGAATTATTGAGAGTGAACAACAAGTGGCACTGATTTCAACGCTCACTACCTCACTTGTTGTTGTAGGTTTTGCAGGATTGGGATTTTATTTTGTCATCCGTTCAAGTTTGGTAAAACGACAATATGAAATCGCAATCATGCGTGCGATTGGTGTGTATAAAAAAGATATTTTGCGAGCTTTTGTTATAGAAATCTTATTACTATCAACCATCACCACACTTATTGGTTATGGCATTGCGACCTATGGATTTTCATTGCTTTCTGATAGTTTCTTGGGAGAATTTAATTTGTTTAATGTCACATTCATTTCAGTCATTGGTGGCATCATAGTTGTGTATGTTTCGAATTTAATTGCAGGGTTATTACCAGTTTGGTTATTACTCAATAAAACTCCCGCACAAATTTTATCTAAATACGACATGTAAAAAAAATAGCCTTTTAAAGGCTATTTTTTATATAATTTTTGCAACATCATCAAATGGTAATCGTACCGAAGGAAAACCTTCTTCAGCAGCTTTACCAATGGAAACAATCATGACAGGTGAATAACGTTCTTTATCTAAATCGACCACGTCATGAATCATCTCATGATTAAAGCCACCAATTGGACATGTATCATATCCATGTTCACGTGCAACATACATTAAATTCATTGCAGCTAATCCGCAGTCAATCATACCACTTACATTCAATTTGTTTAAATCAACTTTTTGAACCATGTTTCTTATATTTGCTAGCTGTTTTTCTCTCACATCTTCAGGCATCAATCCTTTTTCTACAGCAGTATTATATATTTTTTCAGCGAGTTCAAACTTATGTAAGTCATTGAAAATAACAATCATAGCAGCACTCGTTTCTAATTGTCTTAAATTGCCATATAGTGCAGGTCGTAGCTTTTCTTTTGACTCTTTAGATGAGATAATGACATATCTCCAGGGTTGCATATTCATTGAAGAGGGTGCTAAGTTTGCCTCTAAGATGATTTGTTTTAATTCATCATCATTAATTTTTACATTTTCATCGTATAATCTTATAGATCTTCTTTCAAGTAATTTCATGATTTCCTCCTTGCAAATGTATTATATCACGAGATAAAGAAGGTCATAAAATGTGTATCAGTGTGTGATATAATACAAGCGAGGTATAAAATGACAACATTTTATTTAATTAGACATGCAGAGCCACGCTATGATGAAGTGATTGAACGTGGTATTTATGGTATGGCTTATAATTTTGGCAAACTTACTGATAATGGGATTCTTCAGGCACATGAAAGAGGGAAAGATCCTTCACTTAAAGGTGCACAAATCATCATAGCATCTCCATTTACAAGAGCACTTCAAACGGCTGCCATTATAGCATCTCATTTAGGATTAGAAGTTGTTGTTGAACATGATTTGCATGAATGGATGCCTGATATCAATCCGAATAGTGATGTCGATGGTGAAGGTGCATTTGAGGCTTATATGAAATATAAAGGCAAAAAAGATGTTAAAAACCTATTTCATTATGAAACATTTGATGCGATTAAAAAAAGAATGGAACTTGTATTACTTAAATATACTCAATATGATCAAGTCATCGTTGTGTCTCACGGTATTGCGATTTCAACACTCACGCATTTTGACGATATCATTGAACATTGTGGTGTCAGAAAAATTACTTTGTAATGAGCATTAAAGAACTTAACACTTGGTATAAAAAAAATAAACGTATGTTGCCGTTTAGGGAATCTCAAGATCCTTATGCAATATGGGTTGCTGAAATTATGCTTCAACAAACGCAAGTGGTCACGATGTTACCATATTATGAAGCATTTTTATTGCGATTCAAAGATATTCAATCACTTGCTTCGGTTTCTTTTGAAGAGATCCTTCCATATGTAAGAGGATTGGGGTACTACAGAAGATTCAGACTTATGCATCAAGCTGCAATACAAATCCAAAAAAACTATCATGGGAAATTTCCTACAAATTATAAAGACATTAGAGGGCTTCCTGGGATTGGTGATTATACTGCCGGTGCCATTATGTCTACAGCATTCAAAAAGCCATATAGTGCTTTAGATGGTAATGTGATGCGTGTATTAACTCGTGTTTACATGATTGATGATGACATAAAAAAACCAAAAACAATGAAACAATTAAATCAATTAAATCAATCTCTCATTGACATAAATGAACCAGATATTTATACACATGCAATGATGGAATTAGGTGCAACAATATGCAAACCTACACAACCGAACTGTCATAAATGTCCTTTAAATGATATGTGTCGCAGTTATGAGCATCAAGTGCAACACCTCTATCCATTTAAATCTAAACCTCAATCTAAGAAACACATTCAACTTATGACGTGTATTATAACTGATGACCATAATCGCTATCTCATAAAAAAAGAGACACAATCCCTTTTTGAAGGGATGTATCTCTTTTTACAAATAGAATCTGAAAGTGTAACCTACACGATTGAATGGTTAGAATCATTAGGTATTATTGTTGATCACATCAAATCGATGAAAAAATTTAAGCATGTTTTTACTCATCAAATATGGTATATGGATGTACATCATTTCAAACTTAAATCTTTAAAATCAAAAAGTATTGACCTTGTGTCATTTGATGATCAAAAATTCAAGATGATGCCAAACGCACATTTAAAAATTTATGAGTTCTTGAAATGAAGGTTTTTCTTTGAGTAGTTTGTAAAACGGAAAGCCAAGTGTCAATAAAACAACCGTTTGACCAAAGAAAATCCATCCAAAAGTGATGATAAATGCATTGAATGTTGTAATATCACTAAAATAAACAAGCATCAGACCAATGATAATACCATTGACAATGCCTGGCATCAACAATGAAAGCATTAGTTTTTTCTTTAAAAGCATCATGAGTAACAAAGTTATGATGGTTGCGAGAGTACCTACAAGTGCATCTACAAATCCATATGGAGAGAAAATGAGATTACCAACGAAGGTACCGATCGTAATTCCATAAAAAGATTTAGAATTAAATAATACAAGCACTAATAATAGCTCTGCGATTCTAAATTGCACAAGCTCAAAGCTTAAAAATTGAAAGACGTATAATAATACGACATAAATTGCTGCAATCATTGCATTTTTAATATAAAATATTAAAGACATAAAACACCCCTGTTTTTTTATTTGGCTGGTAACTAGGATACAGCCTACATCATTATATCACAAAGGAATATTATGGCGATTACATTTGAACTCATACACACTTGTAAACAAACAGGTGCAAGATACGGAAAACTACATACACCAAGTGGCACCTTTGAAACACCTATTTTTATGCCAGTTGGTACTCAAGCAACAGTGAAATCATTAACACCAGAAGAGATTGAACATGTTTCTGAGGGGCTTATTTTAGCAAACACATATCATCTATGGAATCAACCGGGTATGGATGTAGTGAAAGCACATGGTAATGTTAAACATATGATGCAGTGGCAACATGCTTTACTCACAGATAGTGGTGGTTATCAAGTATTTAGTTTATCAAAAATGAGAAAAATCACTGAAGAGGGTGTGCATTTTAAGCATCATAAAAATGGAAGTCCACTCTTTATGTCTCCAGAATTATCCATTGATATACAACAAACGATAGGTGCAGACATTATTATGAGTTTTGATGAATGCCCGCCACCTCATGAATCTCGAGAATACTTAAAAGATTCGCTTGAAAGAACACTTAGATGGGCGAAAAGAGGGAAAGACTATTTATCAACCGATCAAGCATTATTTGGCATCGTCCAAGGTGGATTGGAAGAAGATTTAAGATTATATTCTGCAGAGAAAACAATGGCAATTGGTTTTGATGGATATTCTATTGGAGGATTATCAGTTGGCGAATCAAAAGAAGATATGTATCGTATCACAGCTTTATTAAAAGATGTCCTTCCCATTGATAAACCAAGATATTTGATGGGAGTAGGTGCACCAGAAGATCTCATTACAAATGTCATGAATGGGATCGATATGTTTGATTGTGTCCTACCCACAAGACTTGCAAGGCATGGTACTGCATTAACTACTGAAGGAAAAGTCATACTAAAATCTAAACGATATGAGTTTGATTTATCGCCTTTAGATTCAAATTTAAAAACTTTGGCTTCACCATACACAAAATCATATTTAAGGCATTTGTATAAAGCTGAAGAATTATTAGTTTCTAGACTTGTAAGTATTCAGAATTTGGCTTATTTAAAACATTTGATGAAAGAAATAAGAGAAGCGATTAAAGAAGATCGATTGTATGATTATTACATAAATATGAAATCAAAGACAAATTATTTTAAATGAGTTTAAAACTCAACTTTTTCATGATACAATAATGATAAGTATGAAATGGGGTATGAAGCATGGTATTTGGCGAACACGACGAATTTAATCAAAAACCGATTATCAAAGTTGTTGGTGTTGGTGGTGGTGGCGGAAATGCTGTCAATAGAATGATTGAAAATGATGTCTCTGGCGTCACTTTTGTCGCTGTAAATACCGATGCACAAGTACTTAAACACTCAAAAGCTGAAACACGTATTCAAATTGGTAAAAATTTATTAAGAGGATTAGGTGCAGGAGCAAAACCAGAAGTTGGAAAACGCGCAGCACTGGAATCAACCAAAGAAATTGAAGAGATGCTAAGAGGATCTGATATGGTTTTCATTACGTGTGGTATGGGTGGTGGCACTGGTACAGGTGCGGCACCGATTATTGCTAAAAAGGCCAAAGAATTAGGTGCTTTAACGATTGGTATCGTCACAAAACCATTTACATTTGAAGGTCCTGTGCGCATGCGAGAAGCAATTAAAGGGATCGAAGAAATGAAACCGCATGTTGACACATTGATTGTGATTCCCAATGAAAAACTTCTTGAAGTTTCTGGACCTTCGACACAACTATTAGAAGCCTTTAGAGAGTCTGATAATGTTTTAAGACAAGGAGTTCAAGGTGTCGCAGAAATCATTACAGTTCCTGGGCTCATTAACGTAGATTTTGCAGATGTACGTACAGTGATGGAAAATAAAGGAATGGCACTCATGGGTGTTGGGATAGCATCTGGTGAAAATAGAGCAGTTGAGGCAGCTAGGAAAGCCATTCATTCAAAACTATTAGAAATTTCAATTAATGGTGCAACAGATGCCATTGTCAATATTACAAGTGGCACGAACATTACGTTATTTGAAACTGAACAAGCGATCTCTGAAATTAGAAATGCAACAGATAAAGATTTGAATATTATTTATGGTTCAGCTGTAAGTTTAGAGATGAATGATGAAATGGTTGTGACTGTGATTGCTACTGGTTATGAATTAAAAGGGACTGAAACAGGGTTAGACATATTTGATGAAATTCTTAATAATCAATCAGATGACCAGCTCGAAATGACCAATGAAGGTTTGAAATCAGTCGATGCACAAGAAGAGAAAAAAGAAGGTCCAAAAATACCATCTTGGTTAAAGAAAAAAGGATCATTATAAAAAGGCGAAACGCCTTTTTTTAAAGGAGATAGTTATGTTACAAGCAGGTATCATAGGATTACCTAATGTAGGCAAATCAACATTATTTAATGCATTAACAAAAGCTGGTGCACTTGCTGCAAATTATCCATTTGCAACGATTGAACCTAATGTTGGTATTGTTTCAGTACCAGATCAAAGATTGCAACAACTTGCTGATGTTTATCAACCAAAGAAAATCATTCCAACAGCATATCAATTTACTGATATTGCTGGACTCGTTAAAGGTGCTTCTAAAGGCGAAGGTCTTGGAAACCAATTCTTATCGCATATACGCGAGGTAGATGCGATATGTCATGTTGTACGTTGCTTTGATCTCAAAGATGTTACACATGTCGATGGGTCTGTTGATCCTGTCCGTGATTTTGAAACGATTGATGTAGAATTACGACTTGCAGATTTAGAGAGTATTGATAAACGCATTGATAAACTTGGAAAAAAGAAAAAACAATCACCAAAAGAAGGTCTTTACGAAGAAACAATTTTATTGAAAATTAAAGATATTTTAAGTTCAGATAAACGCCTAAACTATGATCTTTTTGAAGAAGATGACTACCCTTTTCTTAAACAATTGCAATTATTAAGTTTCAAAAAAATGCTTGTGATTGCAAATATAGGAGAAGATGATTTATTTGATCTAGAAAATCAAAAGTATTTGATAAAATTAATTGCATATTTAGCACCATTTAATATTGAAGTCATACCTGTATCCGCACAGTTGGAATCAGAACTAGCTGTATTAGAAGAAGATGAAAAGAAAGAATTACTATCGTCTTATGGATTGCATCAAAGTGGATTGGAAACTGTGATTGAAAAGAGTTATCATCTTTTAGGTCTAAAAACTTTTTTTACTGCAGGTGAGCCTGAAGTACGAGCATGGACATTTAGACAAGGAATGAAAGCACCACAATGTGCTGGCATTATACATACGGATTTTGAAAAAGGATTCATACGATGTGAGACACTTTCTTTTGCTGATTTTTTA
>JALQTF010000008.1 GCA_023264085.1 Acholeplasmataceae bacterium | reverse complement strand
TGACATTAATCCATTAGATACGTTTGAAGTGAAGTTTGATGGTATCGATTATACAAGTGAAGCAATTGATGATATACTTAAAGACGTCAATATTAAAGACTATGTGTTAGATGCCGACAATGAATCATTTAAAGCCTTATTAATATCCGGTATTATTGAATAAAATCATTGACAATTAAGCACGGATTCGTTATACTATTTCAGTTGAGGTTACATTATGAACATACCTTTATTACCCACCCAACAAACACAATCAATGTTAATAGACATCCAAGATCATCACGTCATAGACATTTTAAATATTCCAACATTTAAACTCAACTATGATATTATTGAGAAAAGCAATTATATCCAACTTTCTGTACAGGCAACCATTCAATTGGATCTTGCATGTTCAAAAACATTAAAACCTGTGCCATATGAAATGGATATTGACACAGAAATCACATTTGGTGATTTAGATGATTGTGATTTCATATACTCAAAAACAATAAATATCAATGACATTCTCTTAGGTATTATTGTTTCTGAAAAACCATACGTAATTTATCATAAAGATGCTTTAGAAGAACCAACATCATCATAAGGAGGTGAATGCATGGCAGTTCCTTTTAGAAGAACTGGTAAAACCGCAAAAAGAAAAAGACGTACACACTATAAATTACAAGCACCAACATTAGTTGTTTGCCCACAAACTGGAGAGTTTACACTTCCACATCGTGTGACACCAAATAGCGGTTATTACAAGGGTCAACTTGTTTTAGCAAAAAAACAATCAAAACAAGAAGAATCATAAGAAGGGTGCAGAGGCACCTTTTTCTTATTCTAAAATGAACGTCATTAATTATGTCAAAATCACCCCATATATCTGTATTATTAAACCCATCGATCGATGCACTCAATATCAAACCTAATGGTATTTATGTTGATGGCACGTTTGGCGCTGGCGGACACAGTGAGCATATTTTAAAGTACTTAAAAAGCGGACATTTATATGCGTTTGATCAAGATTTAAATGTCAATCCAAGTAAGGATTTACGTTTTAAAGATCATCCATCATTTACATTTATTCAACGTAATTTTGCATCAATGACACAATCACTTAAACATGTCGGTGTTGAGCAAGTCGATGGGATTTTATTAGATCTTGGTATCTCATCGATGCATATTGATCAAGCAGAAAGAGGATTTTCTTACATGCATG
The DNA here is from genome assembly GCA_023264085.1 of Acholeplasmataceae bacterium. Lineage (GTDB taxonomy): Bacteria > Bacillota_I > Bacilli_A > Acholeplasmatales > Acholeplasmataceae > UBA8290. Next base: position 16,279 of record JALQTF010000008.1, on the reverse strand, counting down.
ATGGTCCTTTAGATATGCGTATGGATCAATCTCAATCGTTAACTGCAGAAACAATATTAAATACATACGAACATCATCAATTACTTAGAATATTTCGTGATTATGGTGACATAGAAAAACCACATATCTTTGCGAATGTCATCATGAAACACAGACCGTATCAAACGACACACGATCTTGTAAAAGTCACCGATGTTTTTTTTAAAAACAAAAAAGGACATACAGCGAAAGCAGTTTTTCAAGCATTAAGAATTGAAGTCAATCAAGAATTAAACGTCTTAGAAGATGTTTTACAGCAATCTTTAAGTTTACTCAAACCGGAAGGAAGACTTGTAGTGATTACATTTCATTCGCTTGAAGATCGTATTGTGAAACATTTTATGAAAGATCATAGTATGATTAAGCAATTAAAAGGATTGCCTGTTTTATCAAATGATTTACCGCCTTTTAAACTCATAACAAAAAAACCAATCGTCCCTTCATTGGATGAAATAAGTATGAATCCTAGAAGTGCATCTGCAAAATTAAGAGTCAGTGAAAAACAAACAAATCATAGTATAATATAATTGTAGGTGCGCGATGATTTGGATTTATGGTGGTGCATTTAATCCACCAACAAAAGCACATCTTAACATTGTTCAAACAATAAAATCAATGTATCCAGATGATCAAGTCATGATTGTACCTGTTGGAAATGACTATCAAAAATCATCTTTAATTGATTTTTTTCATCGTTATCATATGTGCCAACTGACATTTGAAGATGCCATCATTTCAACAAAAGAGCATGATCAAAAATATCAAGGGACGCTTGCATTATTACAGTCTATTGAAAAGGACACGCATCAAAAAGTAGGGTTTGTAATTGGTGCGGATCAACTTAAAAATCTTACTAAATGGATTCATTATGACGTGCTTTTAAAAACGTATCCATGCTTAATATTCCATAGAGAAGGCGTGAATGTGGACGATTACCAAACATTATTCAAAAAGTTTTTTCACTATCAACTCATTCCATTTGATTATCCGATCGCATCTACAAAGATACGAAAGCATTTGAAAGATCATTTAGACCATTTAGATCCTAAAGTAGTAGGTTACATCGAAATGCACGGATTATATAAGGAGTAATATGTATCAACAAGGTATGTTAAAAGTTGCTGCTGCAACACCACCCATTGAAGTAGGAAATATCCCTTTAAATATAAAGGTTATTTTAAACATGCTTAATGAACTTAAAGCCTCTATTGTTGTATTTCCAGAACTAACAATCACTGGATACAGTGCATCAGATATGTTTTATCAAGAAGCATTTATCAATCAAGCAAAAGAAGGTCTTAAAACCATTCTAAATGAAACGACCTATCAAGGCATTTATATTTTAGGCATACCACTAGATATTTATGGTGCATTATATAATACTGCAGTCGTGTGTCAACAAGGGAAAATATTAGGGGTTGTTCCTAAGTTTTATATTCCAAATCATCATGAGTTTTACGAAAAAAGATGGTTTCATAGTGGTAGAGATTCTCATATGACATCCATTCATTTATTAGATCAAGAAGTTCCTTTTGGCACACTTATCTTTTTAGAGCCTAATAAAAATATTCGTTTTGGTGTTGAGATTTGTCAAGATTTATGGGCTACCTATGCACCATCAGATGACATGAGTTTGGCTGGTGCAAATGTGATTTTTAATTTATCTGCATCATCAGAATATGTACATAAAGATCAAATAAGACGTGTGGCAGTTTTAGATCATTCTAGAAAACAGATGGGAGCGTATATTTACACGTCCACAGGCACATTTGAATCAACATCTGAAGTACCATACTCACCACACCAAATCATTGCAGTATCAGGTGAACTTGTTGCAGAATATTTATCATATGACATGGTTTCAAATGTACTTTATGCAGACATTGATATGGAAGGCATCAATTTTTTAAAGCGTCAAGATTCAACCTATCGTGATATGCATTTCAAACATATGTATACGTACCAATTTGTTCACTTCAATCTTAATGACACAACGTCATATACATTTGATACACCTTTAAATCCGCTACCGTTTATTCCAGTCAATGAGCGGATGGATGCAGTTGAACAAGTGTATCAACTTCAAGTGGCAGCATTAGTAAAAAGAATCGCTTCAATGCCCAAAGATGCATCCAATATCATCATTGGTATATCAGGAGGATTAGATTCAACACTTGCATTACTTTGTGCACACCAAGCAGTTATAAAATTAAATAAAGATCCTAAATCGATCATTGCAGTGACGATGCCAAGTACTGTTACTTCAAAAGAGACTAAATCAAGAGCCATCACACTTATGGAATTTTTGGGGGTAACAACACTTGAAATTCCAATTAAAGATGTGCTCGATCCGCATCTAAAAGGTTTAAGCCATGAGGATTTAGATGTGACTTATGAAAATGCACAAGCACGTATTAGAACACTATATTTAATGAATTTAGCCAATAAACATAAAGGATTTGTATTGGGTACTGGTGATCTATCTGAAATCGCTTTAGGCTTTATGACATATAATGGGGATCACATGAGTATGTATGCCATTAACAGTGGTCTACCAAAAACTTGGGTACGTATGTTAGTTGCGCATTATCAAAACATTTATCCACCGATTAAAGAGACACTTCAATCAATTTTAGAGGCACCAGTCACACCTGAATTACTTGAAAATCAAGATAGTGAAGAAGCGATTGGAAGATATGACATTAATGATTTCATGTTGTATCATCATCTTGTACAAGGAGCAGATGAAGACAAAATGAACTTTTTATTACATCATGCATATCATCTTACACTAAAAGAATCTAATGACTATGTTACAAGATTTTTCAAACGTTTTTATGCATCGCAATTCAAACGTCAAACGATGCCAGAAGGACCAAAATTACTCAATTTTAGTTTATCTCCAAGAGGAGAATATCGTATGCCTAGCGATATTAAAAAAACATGAGTAAAAAAGTCATCGTAGGGTTATCTGGTGGTGTTGATAGTGCTGTTGCAGCATATTTACTAAAGAAAGATGGCTATGATGTTCATGCCATTTTTATGCAAAATTGGGATAATGCAACCAATCACGATGTCTTAGGCAATCCTTATAAAGATCAAGATATTTGTGAACAAGAACAAGATTATCAAGATGCTGTTGAAGTGGCACGTATTCTTGATATTCCAATTGACCGTGTTGATTTCATTGAGGCTTATTGGGATCGTGTTTTTTCTCATTTTTTAAGCGAATATGAAAAAAATAGAACGCCAAATCCAGATATTTTATGTAACAATGAAATCAAATTTAAAGCTTTTTTAGACCATGCACTTGCTTTAGGTGCAGATTATATTGCAATGGGACATTATGCTCAAAAAGCATTTATCAATGGGACATATCATTTAAAAAGAGGATATGATCAAAATAAAGACCAGACATATTTTCTTGCACAACTGACATCTCAACAACTTGAAAAGGCATTATTTCCTATTGGACATTTAGATAAAAAAGATGTCAGAAAAATTGCACTTGATTTAAAATTAAATGTGGCTGAGAAAAAAGATTCAACAGGGATTTGCTTTATTGGAGAACGACACTTCAATGAATTTTTAAATAACTATTTACCTGCAAAAAAAGGACCAATGAAACGTTTAAATGGTGATGTGATTGGAGAACATACCGGTCTTATGCATTACACAATTGGTCAAAGAAAAGGCTTAAATATCGGTGGTATGAAAGGTATTGTGGGTCCATGGTTTGTGGTAGGAAAATCACTAAAAGATCTTACATTATATGTGGAACCGGATGGAGATCATGAAACACTATATAGCGATGAAGCAATACTTGAAGATGTCATATTAAGAGGTCAGGTCAAAGATGGGTCTTATACTGCTAAATTTAGATACCGTCAAGAAGATCATCCTGTTACCATTGAAAAGATTGATGAAACACATTATATAGTATTATACCCACAAGGTGTAAAAGCAGTGACACCCGGTCAATTGTGTGCAATTTATGATGGTGAAATTTGTTTGGGTGGTGGATTTATACAATCTGTTTATAAAAAAGGAACACTTTGTCCATATGCCTGAACTCAAAGGTACGTTGAAAAATATCGTATATAGAAATGATGACAATGATTATTCGATAATACGAATTGTCACAGAGGACGATATCATAGAAACAATCACTGGATATTTCCAAAAACTTTCAGAAGGTGTCACTTACACCTTTTTTGGCAATTACACAACGCATCAAAAATACGGAAAACAATTTAAAGCAGAATCATATCAAAAACAAGAAATTCAACATGAAGATGGGATCGTTTCTTATTTATCCTCTCATTTATTCACTGGAATTGGACCAAAAACTGCTGAGAAAATTGTCTCATTGCTAGGTGTTGATGCGGTGGATAAGATTATTGATGATCCAAGTGTATTAAGACCCATTGGTCTTTCTGCTGTGAGAATGAAAAAACTCCAACAAGAGCTCATTAAAGAACGACATCATGAGATGATTCTTGTTAAGTTATATCATTATGGATTTACCTCAAAGATGGCAATGAAATTGATTGCAGCTTATGGATTACAAACATTAGAAAAAATTGAAGCAAATCCTTATCAAATGATAACCGATATCGATCAAATTGGATTTTTAAAAGCAGATTTAATCGCAAAAACTCTTGGGATAGAAGATGAAGATCCACGTCGTATTGAAGCTGCGATTGAATTTACATTTGAATCACGGGGATATCAAAAAGGTGATACGTATTTAACACAAGAACAAATTGAACTGTATTTAGAATCATATTTAAGAGTCAACGTAGACGTTAAACCACATATCGAAAAACTTATTTTTGAAGGTAAAATCAAACAAATCAACGATATGTATAGTTTAAGTCCATCGTATTTTAGTGAATATTATATAGCAGAGAAACTGAATGCCTTATCTCAACTCCCGCACATTCAAGATGATGTTTTTGACTTGATAGATTTGATTGAAAAAACAAAATTTATTACGTATACAAAAGTTCAAAAAGAGGCTATTGCAACGGCACTCGCTTCTAAAGTATCGATCATTACTGGGGGTCCCGGAACCGGAAAAACAACGATTATTGATGGCATTGTATCGGCATACTTACAAGTAAACAATTTAAAGAAAACAGATTATGAAATTGCCACTAAAATTGGTCTTATGGCACCGACAGGACGTGCTGCAAAACGCATGAGAGATATTTTAGAGTTGCCTGCAAAAACCATTCATTCTGCATTAGGGTATGGATATGATGGTAACTTTGAATATTCTAAATTGTTACCAATGCCATATGAACTCATTATTATTGATGAAGCATCCATGATCGATATTTTTTTAGGTCACAGATTGATGGATGCCATCTCTGAACAAGCTCAAGTCGTCATTGTTGGTGACGTAGATCAGTTACCTTCTGTAGGTCCTGGTCAATTTTTAGAAGATTTGATAGCATCTAAAAAAACAGCGGTCACGTATCTTACACAAATTCACAGACAAGCCGCTACCTCGCAAATCGTTAGACTTTCTCAAAAAGTGAATCAACGGACACTTATAGAAGAAGACTTAAAAACAGAAGATGATGTCTTTATGTATCAATGTTATCCTAATCAAATCATGCACACATTGATTAAACAAATCAAAGGAGCACTTGATAAAGGATATGACTTATATAAAGATATTCAAGTGTTAGTCCCGGTTTATAAAGGGGATCTCGGCATTGATCAAATCAATGTACTTCTGCAAGATGAGTTCAATCCCAAGTCATCATTACATATGACATCAGGGGATAAATCATTTTATGAAGGTGATAAAGTGATTCAACTTGTGAATGAGCCAAAGCAAGGCATTATGAATGGTGATGTAGGGATCGTTAAAAAAGTACACAAAAATGACGACAATCAATATACACTTACAGTGATATTTGATGATCAAGAAGTTGTTTATAATAAAGAGGACATCGATCAGCTCAATTTAGCCTATGCAATAAGTGTTCATAAAGCGCAAGGATCAGAATATGATATTGTGATGATGCCACTCGTAAAAAGTTATATGCATATGTTTAAAAAAGAGCTCATTTATACAGCGATGACACGTGCGAAATCACATCTATTATTACTTGGAGACATGAAATTAATCATGTATGCTGCAAACCATGTAACAGAAAAAAGACAAACGCTCCTCAAACAATTTTTAAATCAAGAAGTTCCTAATCAAGAAAAAGAATTATCACCATATGATTTCATGTAAGAAAAAACACTGGCATCGCCAGTGTTTTTATTTTAATGTGGAACCGCTAGGAATATCGTTTGAAGTAAATGTTGCAGATTTGAAAATGCGACAATTTTTACCAATGTTTGTTTGACTCGGTATCACAGCACTTTTTTCAATGACGGTAATACCAGAACTTAATAAATCAGGCTTTTCAATGTTTGGTGTCAATGGTCCTTCACCAATGGTTGTATGTCTTCCAATGACGACTTTTTTATCGATGATTGCTTTTTTAATAGATACATGATCACTAATAATCACATGATTTAAAATCACGCTATCTTCTATGACAGTACCCTTTCCAACACGCACACCAGGTGATAACACAGAGTTAATCACGGTACCTTCGATCACACAACCATTTGACACTAAACTATTTTTAATGGACGCTTTCGCACCAACTTTTACCGGAGGTAAATCTTCAGATTTTGTAAATACTTTCCAAGAAGGGTCATATAAATCTAAATCGATGGCAGAAGAATTGAGTTCTAGGTTTGTTTCTAAATAAGAATCATAGGTACCGACATCTTGCCAATAATCTTCAAATTTATAGGCATAAACAGATTGACTTGTTGATTGAATAATATGCGGAATGATATGATGACCAAAATCAAGATCATCTTGAGGCAATTCTTTTAATACGTGTTTAAGTAATTCGACATCAAATAAATAAATACCCATACTTGCAAGATTTGAGGTGGATGTTTTTGGTTTTTCTTTAAAGGCTTTAATTTCTAAACTATCATCCACTTCCATAATGCCAAAACGAGACACATCTTCAAAAGGCACCACTTTTGTTGCAATCGTAAGTTTCGCTTGCGTTTTTAAATGTTGATCAATCATTTTACGATAATCCATTTTATATATATGGTCACCTGATAAAATTAATACCAGTTTTGGATTTCTTTGATCGATAAAAGAAAGGTTTTTACGTACAGCATCTGCTGTCCCTAAATACCAATAATTATGGGGTTGTAATAATGTCACAGATGAATCTCTTCTGTCTAAATCCCATGCTTTTCCACTCCCAATATGCGAATTGAGTGAAAGTGGTAAGTATTGAGTGAGTATCCCAATATCATAAATATTTGATTGACTACAGTTGGATAAAGTAAAATCAATGATTCTAAATTTGCCTGCAAATGGCATGGCTGGTTTTGATCGTTTATTTGATAATAAGTCGAGTCTTGAACCTTTTCCTCCAGCTAAAATCAGTGCGAGTATCTCCATGAGTATTAACCCTCCAATATGGTTTGATACAATGTCGCATATGCTTCTGCCATCATTTCTAAGTTAAAAATTTGCTTCATTGCTTGTGTTTTTAATTGTTTGATGATTGCTTGATTTGTGATGTATAAATTAGATACATCGTATAAGATATCTTTAAAGACATGTGGTTGATAATGATTAAATGTAAAACCAGTGCCTGCCTGTGTAAATTGATTATAAGGTATGACTGTATCTTTAAGTCCACCTGTTTCATGTACAATTGGTAGTGCACCATAACGCATCGCAATCATTTGGCCAAGTCCACAAGGTTCATATTCAGAAGGCATCATGAAAAAATCTGAAGCCGCATAGGCAAGATGGGCAATTTTTTCATTAAATCCAATATAAATGCGTACTTTATTAGGGAATTTATTCAGTAAATAATGAAAATAATCTTCATAGTAAGAATTACCTGATCCCATTAAAAAGACTTTAATATCAGCATGCGTTAGAAAATCTTCTAGTGATTGTTGGAAAATAGAAATACCCTTTTGAGAGGATAATCTTCCAATATAGGTGAAGAGTTGTTTTTCTTCTCCAAAATCAAAATGTTTAAAAAGTGCTTTTTTATTGGCTTTTTTACCAGAAGTATGCGTTTTAACATCATAAGTCTTTGCTAAATAAGGATCGATTTCAGGATTAAAAACGGCATCATCAATCCCATTTAAAATACCTATAAAGTCTTTTTCTCGGTATCGTAACATGCCATCAAGCGTGAATCCATGCGCTTGATGGAGCACCTCATCTCTAAAGCTTTTAGATACAGTATTAATTTTAGTTGCTCTTGCAATCCCCGCTTTTAAAAAATTAACGCGTCCAAAATGCATGTAAGTTTCATCAAAGGCATGATTAAATAAACGAGATTCATTGCTATCAAAATTACCTTGGAATTCTAAGTTGTGAATGGTTAATAGTGTATGCAAATATTGATACGAAGCGTTTCTATGTCTATAATGTTCATCTAATAAATAAGGAATCATTGCAGTTTGCCAGTCATTTAAGTGAAGAAGACTTGGTTTGACATCTAATAAGTCGATAAGTTCTAATACAGCATATGAAAATAATGTGAATCGTGTCGCATCATCGACATATCCATACAAATGATAACGTTCAAAGTATTCTTGATTTTGTACAAAAATAAAGCGTTGTCCATCTTGAATCAGAGAAAAATAATGCACAGTTTTTTCAAAACCTGCCATAACGATTGTTTTGCTACCGATATAGTCCATTTCATGATGTTTACTTGTGATGGATTCGTAATAAGGTGAGACAATGTCACTAGTAAATCCTTTTTGCTTCACTGCTTTAGGCAAAAAAGCAGCCATGTCCGCTAAACCACCTGTTTTAGAGAATGGAAAGACTTCACTGCTACAAAATAATACATGCATGAAATTTGCCTCGCTTTTCTTTTATTATAACATGGTTCATGAGATGGTTTCAATGTCAATTTCTTCATATTTTTTTAATATGAGTGTGTTATAATATCAGTGAGGAAATTATGAAAGAAATCTCTGCAGGATCCGTTATTTATCGCCTTTATAAAGAATATATTCAATATGTTATTATTCATCAAATTCATGGAAATCACTTTGGATTTCCTAAAGGTCATATCGAACAAGGTGAATCCATCGAAGAAACCATTACGCGCGAGTGCTATGAAGAAGTTGGGATTGATATTACAATTTTAGGTTACCCCATGTATAACCATTACATGCTAAAAACGTCCGTTGAAAAAGAAGTTATATACATGTTATCTAAAACCGTAGCTGACACATTGAAATTTCAAAAAGAAGAATTATACGATGCGATGTTTTTAAGTTATGAAGAAGCTTTAAATAAACTTACATATCAAAGAGATAAGGACATTCTTACATATTATCATTCAATCATCAAGGAGAAACTATGATTATAGGTACAGTCAAAGAAATTAAAAAACATGAATATCGTGTTGGATTGACACCATCATCGGTTTTACAATATGTCAAAGCAGGACATCGTGTCATCGTTGAAAAAGATGCAGGTTTAGAATCAGGTTTCACCAATGAAGCATATAGTATATCAGGTGCGATCATATATGACCATGCGAAAGATGTATGGAAAGATGCTGACATGATCGTGAAAGTAAAAGAGCCGCTTCCATCAGAGTTTGTATATTTTAAAAAAGGACTTTTACTTTATACCTTTTTACATTTAGCAGCAGATGAAGCGTTAACACAAGCACTATTAAAATCTGGTGTGACATCCATTGCTTATGAAACAATTGAAGAATCCGATGGCGTACTTGCATGTTTAGAACCTATGAGTGCAGTTGCTGGAAGACTCGCTGCAATACAAGGTGCGAAATACTTAGAAAAACCACAAGGTGGGAAAGGCATTTTAGTATCTGGTGTACCAGGGACTAAACAAGCAGAAGCGGTTGTGATTGGTTGTGGTACCGTAGGGATGAATGCGATCCAATTGTTAGTGGGTATGGGTGCAAGAGTCACAGCGATTGATGTTGACATTAGAAAATTAGAAAAACTCGATCATTTATACCGAAATAAAGTACAAACATTATACTCTAACGAACATCATATTAAAGAAGCTTTAGAACACGCAGATATTGTGATTGGTTCCGTATTAGTGAAAGGTGCTAAAGCTCCTAAACTCATTAGAAGAAGTTATTATGCTTCTATGAAAAAAGGAACAGTAATCGTGGATGTTGCGATCGATCAAGGTGGCTCTACAGAAGTGTCTAAGATGACATATCATAGTGATCCAATATTCATTGTGGATGATATTATTCATTACTGTGTCGCGAATATGCCAGGTGCAGTACCTCAGACATCTACGGATGCACTCAATCATGCAACATTAAAATACGGTCTTAAAATTGCAAATGAAGGTATTTCTAAGGCATCAGAATTCATGCCGATTTATAAAGGTATCAATACTTATAATGGTCATATTACGTATGAAGGTGTCGCCGAAGCATTTAATTTACCATATACATCATTTCTAACATTAAAATAAAACAGGAGTTTATATGGGCCTACTCACAGAGGTAGGACGTATTGGATTAAAAATCATGTTTCATTATAGGTTTGATTTAAAGTATACCTATGATCATTTTGATCCAAAAACAAAGTCCCCCTACTTACTTTTAGGAAATCATGCAACACAACACGATCCACTCATCGTTGGAATGGTTATAAAAAGATACCCATATCCAGTTGCAAATTCCTTTTTGTACACCAATCCAATATTTAAATGGTTGTTAACACATGTTGTTACTTCTATTTCAAAGCGAAAAGGTCAATCAGACATGCAGACGATACGACTTATTTTAGATGCGATTCACAAACAAAAAAGACCTGTGATGCTTTTTCCAGAAGGCAATGCCTCTTATTTTGGTGAACAAACAAAAACTGATTATGTACCAACAGCAAAACTCGTTAAAAAACTCAATGTAGATGTTGTCATTGCAAAAATTAATGGTGGATATTTAGCCCATCCTAGATGGGGTTTTTATCGTAAAAAAGGACATTTTCACACCCATTTTTATACACTGATTTCAAAAGAATCACTTCCATCACTTTCTGTAGAACAAATAGAAGGTCAGCTAAAAGATGCAATTGCATTTAATGATTTTAAATGGAATGCATCAAAACAATTTCGATACCGTCTCAAAGGTCGTGCTGATGGTATTGAGCATTATTTGTATTATTGTCCCAAATGTAAACATACACAAACGCTTAAAGGTCAAGATGCTGATATTCATTGTAGTCACTGTGGTAAGATTGCATCTTTCGATGAAACCTCTCAACTTAATGGACCGTATCCAAGTCTAGTGGAATGGGGAAGTGATCAAAAAAAGATTTTTCCTAAAAGACTTAACGAAGCCATTCAAACAGAGGGACAATTATATCAAGTGGATGTCATTCAGCAAAAGAAAAAAGATTTAGGATATCAACAAGTGATTTTAGAAAATCAAAAACTTAAGATAAAAACAGATCCTGTCATCACATTTGATGTAGATAAGATTCAAGGTGAAGTCATCACAAGAAAGCACAACTTATCTTTTGATTATGGGGAACAAACTTATAATTTCTTATTGAAAGATCCAATGATTATATTAAACGCAATCACATATATAAAGGAGAATTAACATGGAACAATGGACAACAATTATTTATTTTTTACTTATTGCAGCACTGATATTTATAGGGAAGTTTTTAAAAACTAAAGTACCATTACTCAATAAAATCGTCATTCCAACAGCACTATTAGGTGGGATGCTTGGTCTCATTATCTCATTAGTATTTGCACCTGTATTTTCTTCAGAGGTGTATGTTGAAGTTGACCTTGAAGGAAGATATATCACTTTAGAAGATAATGTTTCTTTAGCTTCAGCAAATGAAATCACACAAGAAGATTTTGAATTGTTATTTATAAATGAGGAAGATTTTGACGATTTCAGTACGCTTTATCAAGATGCGTATTTCAATAGAGAAGTAAAAAACTATTATGAACTTCAAGATGGCACAGTGATGTTATTACTCTCAAAAGAAACGACATTTTTTAATGTCAATGTCATTGAAACCATTGTGTATCACGCACTTGCCATCGGATTTTTAGCATTAGCACTTAAACGATCTGAACAAAAAGAAAAAGGGAAATACTGGTCTACAGGGATGCTCATTACATCCACATATGCCCTTCAAGCGGTGATTGGTATTTTGCTAGTATTTCTATTATTTTCAAATCAATTTATTGGATCAGGGATGCTTGTTGCTTTAGGATTTGGTCAAGGACCAGGACTTGCGATGTCAATTGGTAGTGGTTGGAATCAATTTTTAAATGGTTATGGAACCACGCTTGGTGCATCTTATGCCTTTTTGGGATTTGTTTTTGGTGGTACCGTTGGTGTTGTCATCATTAATATCTTTAGTAGAAGAAAAGGGTTCAACAATCATAAACAATACGATGAAACACCTCAACAAACACAAGTGACCATTGACACTGTAAAAGAAATCAGTTTACTTGATGGCCTTACACAACAGTTTGTTGTGATTGGAGTGATTTATGGTCTTGTGTATTTAACACTTTTTGGATTGAATATTGCACTTGCATCGATTGGCGGGGCTGGCGCGATGATCTTTGGATTATTAAGAGGATTTAATTTTATTATTGCCATCTTATATGCGCTGCTATATAAAGCAATATTAAATAAAGCAGAATCTAAAGGTAAAAATGTACGTTTTTTAACAAACAATTATGTCTTATCGAATATTGCATCGTTTGCGTTTAATATTATGATTACAGGATCTGTTCTTGCAATTACACTTGCATTCTTATCAACATATGGCGTACAATTGATCATTACTGCAATATTGGCAGGAACTGCGACATTTTTTTATTTGAGATTTATGACAAAACGTATTTATAAAGATTATCAAGATGAATTTTCTATTGGATTATTTGGCATGTTAACAGGCGTTGCTTCTACAGGTCTTGCATTACTTAAAGGACTTGATCCAGAACTGAAAACACCTGTTGCAGAAGAAATGGTCGTGGGTTCAGGTACAGCAATAGTCATGGCACTCCCATTATTTGTATTACTTTTTATTCCAAGTTTTACTTATGGTACAGCCAATGAAACACTCTTTAATGTCATTACATTTTTAGGTATTCTACTTTACGTTCTTATTTTCGCATCGATTCTTATCTTTAAGACAAGAAAAAAATAATATTTATAAAAAAAAGCACCCGCAATATGAGGGTGCTTTTTTAATAATGTCCCAAAAACTTAACATCAAATTTTGATGCCATAAGTTCAATAACAGCATCAAGTGCTTCTAATGTTGAAGTTGTCATATCAATTTCTATATAGAAATGGTATTTCTTATCAATTTTTTTATTAGGTCTTGACAATATAGCAGATAGGTTAATTGAATGATATTGAAATTGACCAAGAATATCATACAACAATCCGGGTCGATCGACATGAGGCGTGATCAACAAAGAAGCATTTTTATAGGTGGTATATGTTGGTTGTAATGAAATACATGCAAAGCGTGTTTGGTTATGAGAAAAATCTTCAATATGATCGATGTGAGGAAGTTTATCATCCACTAAATGCATAGGAACGATCGCAACACTATCTTGATCAATATGTTTCATGGAGTCAGAATTAGAAGGAGTTGTAATCACATTTAAAGACTTGTGTTGAAATAAAAATTCTTGGCATTGTTGTTGAGTGACAAATTGAGCATAAAGGTTTTTTGCTTGTGTGATATGTCCAACACATCCGAATGCAATCGGAAGTGTATGTGTTTTAAATATAAATCCAGGATGTTTGATCAGTCCATCTAATGTTTGATATACAAAACCATCGGTTGAATTTTCTAGAGGAACAAGGATATCGGTACCTTCAGACAGTGAATTAAAGACAGAAAGAAGATCTTTTTCATAACGAATATCATGTGTACTTTTATAATGCATGGTTGCACATACTTGTGAAAAAGAGCCTTCGGGTCCTAATGTTACAAGTGTTTTCATAAATGAAACTTTCTTTTGATTGCTTCAAAAATCGCTCGAATATTAAAAAATAAAAGTCCTAAAAATACACCAATGGATACGATAAAAGTAATTTGTGTTGGTAGAGGTTCACGAATCCATCCTAACAAATAAAATCCATATGGAATAATGCCTAAAATACTGAGTAAAAATACATGGTAGCCATCGTCATCATCACGATCTCGCTTAAATAAAATCACGATTGCATAAAGTAAAATATTGACACCTAAAACAATTGGAATTACATAGTCAAGCGCCCATACTGTTTCTCTTACCAGGAGTCCGATACTTAAGAGTAAGATCAATGTAAGTAACATAATTTTTGTTACTTTGAGTGTCCAAAATTCTGATAAGAATACAAAGGATGCCATAATGATGGCATATAAATGAATCACACCTGCGATTAATGAAAAAGAAGCATCTTGATTTTGAATATCAATAAAAAATAACACAATAAAACTTAAAATATTTAAATAAATGAATCCTTTAAATATTTTTGTATTATTTTTTGGTTTTGTAAACTTAGGAAAAGTAATCGTGGTTTCAGCCTTATCCGTTTCTAAGGGTTGGCCACACAAGACACATTTTGTTTGAGGTGTCTCATAATGAAGATGACATTGTTTACAATAAGACATCATATGCCTCCTCATAATTGGAGATTACCCGCATCTTTAAATTATGAAGATGGAATGTATCCACCATTTTTTTCATAATGGAATGGTCTTTTAAACGCGTTGCTAAATTAATTTGCAACGTATCTTGATAACTGATTGAAGAGATGCCTAAACCAAACCCACCAATAATAAAGTTAATGTCAGAAATGTAAGGTAACATTGATTGTGGACATTTTGCTTGACCTAAATTAGAAAAAGACGCAGTATTAATTTTTGTGCCTAACATATCGTAGCCAATTTTAAAGGCAATATTTTTTATGAAGAATGGCATAATTCTTAGTATCCATACTTTTTCTAAAGAAACATACCCAGATAGTCTAGAAACGAGTTGTTCTGTTGTAAGTTGTTCCTTAAATTGTTTTTTTGTAATTTCAATAATCTCTTCAAATGTTAATTTTGATTGTTTAGGATGAAAAACAGTTTTCAAATACATGGAAAAGTTTCTTAGTGTAACAGAATCAAAATAAGGTCGTAAATTAATGGGTATAAAAAGTTTGATAGGCTTTTTTTGTTGAGAAAAGTGTAAACTTTCTTGCATCATCGCATACACAACAACAGACGCAATATACTGTGTAATGGTTGCATCATAAGATTTTGAAACTTGCTTAATCTCATTGACAGAGAACTTCAAACTAAATAAATGTGAAAATTGAAATTTATAAGCTTCATTTTTTAGGTGAAAAGCATGCTCTTCACGCATTTTCTTCACTGATTTTTTGTCATAATTAGAAACAAATGCATCTTCATTTTCTTTTGGTTGAATCGGACGTCTTCCTAAAATCATGCTTTCAGGATCTAATGTATGTCCAAGTAATGTTAAATATTCATAAACAATAGATAGTAAAAATTGATATGCACCACTACCATCAGTTAAGGCATGAAATGTCTCTAATGTAATGCGATTATTAAAATAATACACTTTAAATAAATAGTGTTGATTTTTACTTGGATGAAAATATTGAGTAATGACTGCAGGCTCTTTTTCTACTTTGAAATAGGTTTGGTTAGAATCAAAATATTGCCAAAAAATACCAGTTTTGATTTTGACTGCAAATGCTTCAAATCTTGGAATGACTAGATTGACTGCTTTTTCTAATAATTCAACATTGACATCCTCATATAATGACATACTTAAACGGAACACATTTGAGCGTTCTTGATTAGAAATGGATGGAAATACCTTTCCAGCGTTATCAATTTTAAACCAGTAGCGTCTTTTTCTCATCTTGCCTCAGTACAATAATTATACCTTTATTTAACATATTTACTTACTATTATACTAAAGATTTATAAAAAAAGTATTAATTTGAGATAATTAACTTGAGGTGAACAAATGTTAGAAACAACAGGCATTCATCATGTCACTGCAATGACCTCTGATGCTGAAAAGATATATCAATTTATGACAGATATATTAGGGTTGAGACTCGCTAAAAAAACAGTGAATCAAGATGATATTCAT
>JALQTF010000005.1 GCA_023264085.1 Acholeplasmataceae bacterium | reverse complement strand
AAAGTCACGCATTTTCATGTTGAGTCGTTCAACTAACGAAACTAAAATTTCAAAACTAAAAGGTTTTCCCTCATTGACATAACGTCTGTAAGAACGTTCTGAAACAACACCACTCAATAACTGTGTATATGTTAATTTTTTTTGATTTCTTAAATATTCAATCACTTCAGTAAATTGACTTTGACCAATCATGTAACCCTCTTATACATAGTGTATCATAAAGCACAGTCTTAAGAATTGATTTAAGATTTTATTAAAACATTAAAAAATACTTAATTTCGGACAGATTTGCCGTTTTTTTTATGAAATGAGTATGATTAAATGAATGTGTAGTGATACATACATTGTATTGGGGGATCTTTGTATGTAAGGGGGGATACTACGTAACACGTGACATTCACGTGTTTTTTTATGAGAATTTTGATATGATAATGAAGAGGTGTTACATGAAAGCAGTTATTTTTGATTTAGATGGCGTTATTGTATCAACAGATCATTTGCATTATTTAGCATGGAAAAAAATAACAGATCAAGAGCATATTCCTTTTAACGAAGAAGTCAATCATCTATTGAGAGGACTCTCAAGAGAAGCTTCATTAGAAGTGATATTAAAACAAACAGAAAAAAGCTATACAGTTGAAGAGAAAAAAGATCTCATCATGCTTAAAAATCAACATTACTTAGAAAGTATTGCATCGCTTTCACCGGATGATTTACTAGAAGGCATTCCGGAATTACTAGGGTTATTAAAAGATAAAGGATATAAAGTTGCGATTGGTTCAAGTAGCAAAAATGCACCTTATATTTTAAAACAAATCGGATTACTCGATTTTTTTGATGCCATTAGTGACGGTAATCATATCATTCATTCCAAACCTGATCCTGAAGTTTTTCTAAAAGCAGCCGAAATGCTTGGTGTTTCACCTGAAGCATGTGTGGTTGTAGAAGATGCAAAAGTTGGTATTGAAGCCGCAAAAAAAGCGGGTATGAAAGCTTACGCTGTGGGTGATGCTTTAAATAGTGAGTTAAAAGACGGGTCACTTTTAGATCTCATGTTAATTTTATGAAAGAAACACAATTATTTTTTCCTGTAAAAACGCTTTTTGAATCCATGGGATTTGAAGTAGAAGCAGAAATAGAAAACATCGATGTCATCGCAAAAAAAGAACAAAGATACATTGCAATCGAATTAAAAAAAGAACTCAATCTCAATGTCATTGCTCAAGTACTTAAAAGACAAGTATTAACAGATGAAGCATATATTGCAACGTTTAAACCTACAAAAAAAGTGATGCAATCAAAAACATATAAAGATAAACTGCTCATATTAAAAAGACTTGGCATAGGATTGATTATCGTAGATAACACCGCAACAATCATTAAAGAATCAGAAGTCATTCTACCAAGAAAAAACAAAAAGAAAAAAATGCGTCTCATGGAAACATTTGAGCAATTGAATAAAGAAAACATTGGTGGAAGTCATCATATGACAAGAATGACATTGTATCGAAAACAAGCGATGAGTATTGCGCAATGTATCGGAAAAACATCAAAAAAAGCGGCTCAAATAAAAAAAGAAACAAGCATTGATAAAGCATATTCTATCCTATATAATAATTATTACGGATGGTTTCAAGCGTTAGGAAGTGGGATGTATCAATTAAGTGAACTAGGATTAAAAGATAATGAGTTGTGACTTTATTCATATAAAGTGTTATAATGTTTTTCAAAGGTGATTATATGGCGAAGTCAAAATTAAAAAATCTAGTATTAGATGAACTCTTTGAAAAGTTTAATACTGTTACTTCAAAGAAAGATTGGTATAAAATATTTGAAGATTTGTGTACCATACAAGAAATCAAAGATATGGCATTAAGATACGATGTTGCAAAGAAACTTCATGCAGGATTAAGCTATCAAAATATTAGTGAGATCACAGGGGCATCTTCAACCACAATTTCGAGAGTCGCAAAAGCTTTAAGTTATGGTGAAGGTGGATATATGTTGTTATTAAATAAAAAAGACTAAGATAGTAGGTCTTTTTTTATTTTCACATGATACAATAGTAGTACATAAATAAAGGAGAAAGCAATGATATTCGATTCAAAACATCAAGCACGTGCAGATATAAAGGGAAAGGTTCTACAAGCTTTTTTTGCTATATTTCTTGCAGGTATTTTAGGCGGTATTTTAAGTGCACTTATACAAGGCATCAATCCTTTTCCAGTACCAACACCAGTCATGGGTGAAAATTTTTGGGAACAAGCTGAAGCATATGCTCCAGAATTTTTACCAGGAACCATATTTAATATGGTATCAAGTCTTGCGTTAAGTTTTTTCTTCATCAGTGTATTATCTATTGGACTTAATAATTTCTTCATTAGAAATGGTCAACAAAAAGCGTTAGATGTTGTGAGTTCTTTGTTTATTGGATTTAAAACACGCTATGCATTTATATTAAAAACGTTATTGACTTTATTTTTGGCTGTAGCAATATATGTCGTACCGATATATGGACTCATGGTGGTGGGTTTATTGGTTGCATTTACTCAACCGATTGTTGGTGCAGTAATTTCTGTTCTTGTACTTGTTGGTTTTATTTTCTTAATAATTAAATTACTAGATTATGCTCTCGTGACATTTTTATTAGCAGACGAAGAGGTTGAATTTGAACAACCCAAAGACTATTTAGATGCCTCTAAACAAATGATCAAAGGTTATAAACTTGATTTTGTCTTACTCGCATTATCGTTTATACTTTGGTTTATTGCCAGTGCATTTACATTCTTTTTATTACTCATTTGGTTACTACCCTATATGTATCAATCCTATGCTAATTTTTATTTAAAATTAAAACCTAAAAAAGAAGTTGTTGAGACATCTTTAGAAACTGAAGAGATGTAAAAAAAAGAAGCTTACTTAGTAAGCTTCTTTTTTTATCTTATTTATTTGTTTAATAAAGAAATCAATCATAGGTCCAATGGTAATCGCCAATATAACAGTACCGATAGAGACTGAACCAAATCCTATACCGATGATCATACCTTGTAAAATTGCAATCAAAACAGCAAGCATTTCTACACCAATACGGACTTTTAAAAAGTTATTGACCTTAAAGATTTCCATAAATGCAAAGGTCATCTCATCATAAACCATTGAAGGGAATTTCGTCGTAATCATCAGTGATAATCCAAAAGGCAATAACGTTGCACCAAACATAAACCATAAGATTTGATTGAGTAAGCCGCTTGGATTGATATTGGATAGAATAAGTAAATCCCATAAATCCATCATCGATGCAATCCCAAAAATTGGGATGACAACAATGAAGTATTTTAATTTTTTACGATAAATAATGATAAAAGCTAATATTGTAAAATTCGTAATAAGTGAGGCTGTTCCTAATGTAATATTAAATAATATTCTTGAGTGATCATTTACGGCATCCCAAGATCCAGCGCCGATTGCAGACCTTAAAATGAAATTAACACCACCACCTGCAAGAAACATACCGAGGATATACATCATAATTCTTATATAAAACCATTTACTCTTATATGTGTTTGTATTCATATCGACTCCTAGCGTGCCTTATGATTATATAATTTTATGATGAATAATTCAATCCAAATTGGTAAGGAAATAAAAATCTTGTAGGATCATAAGTTTCTTGCCAAGAAGTGACACCCCATGTAGACGCATCTTTTGGCCAAGAATAACTGAGTCTTCCTGAGAAATGTTGATATCCAAATATGAGTTGTGTGAGTGCATATCCACCCTCACTTCCTGGTAAGAACGCTGAGATAAAACCATCAAAATAATCTAAATATTGATCCAAAAATAGCGGTCTACCACTAAATAAAATACCAATCACCCTTTTACCCTCATTCTTAGCTTGCATTGCTTGATTGAGAGCGTGGATATTATCTGGATGGGCATTCCCAGTAACGAGCGATGGATAACCTTGATCTCCAATGCCTTCAGCATATGGCATTTCAGCTAGTGCAACAATGACAACATCGCTTGCCTCATAAGAAGATAAGGTTATTTCTTGTTCTAAGCCTTCTTTTAAAGATGTTCCAACATTAAAGATATTATCTGGATTTCCTTGCCAGTTGGTTGTCCAACCGCCAGACATGAGTCCAATATGATCAGACGCTGGACCACTGAGATAAATGTTTTGTGTGGTTGATAATGGAAGTGCATCGTTGTTTTTTAGCAACACTGCACTTTTAATTGCAAGCTCTCTTGCAAGAAGTGTATGATCAAGCTTCATATCATTTGTATAGTCTAATTTGAATGTAGGTTGACTCATTAGATTTGACTGAAACTTTACACGTAAGATTCTAAATACGGCATCATTGATTCTTTCTAAAGAAATATCACCATTACCGATCGCAAACAATAATTCTTGATAAGCAGATTTCCAATCATAAGGTTCCATAAGCATATCGATTCCAGCATTAACAGAGGTTACGATTTGTTGATAAAAACTTCCTTCAAGTTGATGGATTGCATTCCAATCACTGATAATAAACCCTTCAAAACCAAGGTCATCTTTTAAAAGTTCTTGAAGATAATATGTATGACCATGCATTTTTATACCATTAATACTGCTGTAAGATGCCATGATTGTTGGTACTTTCGCTTGTATGGCCTCTAAATAAGGCGTCAAATGAACATCAAGATTAATCTCATCAATGATGGCATTACCTTGATCAATACCCATGGTGCCACCATCTGCTAAAAAATGTTTTGCTGTTGGAATGATACCATGTTCCAAATATCCTAAAATTGCAGGCATGGTTAGACTTTCAAAAAGTTCAGGATGTTCACCATAACTCTCATAAGAACGTCCCCAACCAATATGTTGATTCACAGATAAACTAGGTGCGAAATTCCATCTAATTCCAGTAGTTAATAATTGTTCTGATGTTGCTTTGGATAACGCATAAGTTAAATCTGGATCATCGATCACTCCCATATTTATTTGATGTGGGAAAATTGTCATATCATACACGTTATTATGTCCATGAACAGCATCTACACCATATAATAATGGGATACCTGAAGAAGAAGATAATGCCGCTTCTTGAAAATCTGTGACCATATCATACCAAGCTTGATGATCATCATACAAATCATTAGGGTGACTTCCACCTCCAGATAAAATTGATCCGATGTTATATTCTTTTACTTCATCTGATGAAATGTATCCTCTTTCTGCTTGAATCATCTGACCAACCTTTTCCTCTAATGTTAACGTATCTAGCATTTTTTGAGCAAGTTCATCACAGGTTCCTTCATAAATATCACAGGAAGGTTCAATAAAACATGCATAGCTATTTGGATCTTCACATGGATTGGTAGGTATGATTTCAGGTGTTGTCGGTTGAACACAACTGGAAACAAATAATACAACGACAAGTATCAGTAATTTTTTCATTATGACACACTCCTTTAGAAAAAATAAAGAGACAAAGTCTCTTTATTCACCACTAACTAATTTTTTTCTTATTTTTGTTGAGAAGTATTCAACAAATAATACAACGATGATAATTCCCCAAAGAGCCGCAGATGCGTCTTGCCATCTAAATGCACTCATCGCAGATAACAAGGTGAAACCAATGCCTCCAGCACCAACAATCCCTAGTACTGTTGCATTTTTGACATTGATTTCAAATCGGTAAATCATCACTGATATGAAATTCGCAGTAAGTTGTGGAATAATTCCAAATCTTATTTTTTGAAACAAAGATGCTCCAGAAGCATCTAAAGCTTGTAAAATACCGGGATCTATATCTTCAATGACTTCAATATACATTTTAGATATCATTCCAATGGATAAAACACCAATAGTCAAGACACCTGTTAGAGGTCCTGGACCAGAAACCCTGACAAACATTAATGCTAATAAAAAGAAAGGGAATGAGCGAATAATTGTTATGATTGTAGAACCTATGTAGGCAAAATTACCTACGATATTTTTAGAAGACAAAAATGCAAAAGGTAATGATAGTACAGATCCCAATAAGGTTCCTAAAAATGCAATTCCCAATGTTTCAAACATGAGAATAGGAATGCTATCAACATCCAAAGAAAAGATAAGATCCCAAGTCGGATTTATGAATGCTTTTAATATGTTCTGAGCAATTTGTATGCTACTTTCAGTGATTCCAGGATAATTAATGACATCTAATGACCAAATTAATAAAAAAGTAATGATAGATCCAGTAATTGTGTTTTTAACGAGAGCTTTAGGACGTGCTTGATATACCTCTAGAACGCTAGGATTGATGGTTTTCATCATGATAATTTACCTCTAATAAACCTAGATATGTTCTCAACAATGATAACAACAACTAAAAGTGATAATACAATCATAGACACATTACCATATTCTTTGAGAGACATTTGATCATTTAAAATTAATCCTATACCACCTGCGCCTACAAATCCTAAAATCGCACTTGCACGTAAATTAATTTCAAAATTATACAAAATGATAGAGTAAAATCTTCCAATTACTTGAGGGATAATGGAAGTTCTAAATGCAACAAGTTTTGTAGCACCTGAAGCTTCTATTGCAATAAAAGGTCCTAAGTCTATGGTTTCGATAACTTCATACATCATTTTGGATATAATACCAAAAGTAAATATGATTGTTGCCAGTAATCCGATAAACGTCCCATATCCAAAAATGAATGAGAATAATAGCGCATATACAAGCGTTGGAAATGTTCTTATGACTGAAAGTCCAAACTTAATCATCATAGGAAATTTTGAATTTTTCATTAAATTTTGAGATGCTAAAAAGGCAACTGGCAAAGCAATTAAAGTACCAATAAAAGTTCCAAGTATAGAAATTTGAATGGTCACAAATAATGGATCAATGACGCGTTCAAAATAACTAAAGTTAACTTCAGATACCATCGCGTTTAATATAGTGAAAAAGTTCGGAATTCGTGATATAAAAAATTGGAATCCAAAACGCTGAAAGAAAGTACTTACAATTAAGTTCCAAAAATATACAAATACAAATAGTATAATAATAGAAGATAATAGAGCATAACTTTTTGGTTTGGTAATTTCAGTACCATCAGCTAGTGTCATTGTTCTACGTACAGTTAATCTTTGCTGAATATTAGAAAAGAAATTACTTATCTTTGAACATAATGTCTTCATCAGTAAGTTCTCTTCCGTATATTTTTTTAAGTAAGTCTTCGGTTATTTTTTCTGAAGGACCATCATAAACAATTTCGCCATTATTTATGCCTATGACACGATTGGCATATTTTAATGCTAAATCTACGTGGTGCATGTTGACTAAAATTGTAATATTTTCTTCTTTGTTGATTTTCTCAAAGTCTTTCATAATTTGATTTGCTGTAATTGGATCTAATGAGGCTACTGGTTCATCTGCTAAAATAATACTTGGATTTTGAGATAATGTTCTAGCGAGAGCAACACGTTGCTGTTGTCCACCTGAAAGCTGATCTGCACGTATATATGCTTTTTCTAAAATACCAACTTTATGTAAAGATTCTAAAGCTTGAAGTTTGTCCTCTTTTGAGTAAAGACCAAAAAGCGTTCTAAAAAAATTCATATCTGCAGCTCTTGCAGCTAAAACATTATTGATGACCGAGGTACGATTGATTAGATTAAATGATTGAAAAACCATTCCTATTTTTCTTCTGAAACTTCTTAAATTTTTACCCTTAAGAATACTTACATTTTGATCATTTACTAGTAAGGTTCCATCTGTTGATTCAATCATTTTATTCACGAGTTTAATCAAGGTAGATTTACCAGCGCCAGATAGCCCGATAATCGCTACAAATTCTCCTTGATCTACTTTTAAAGAAACATTTTTTAATGCTTGAACTCCGTTTGGATATGTTTTACTAACTTGTTGAAATTGAATCATAATTTCTCCTTAAAAAAAGTAGACTTAGAAATCTAAGTCTACTTTAACATATTTTATGAAAAATAGGAATTAATTGCCGTTAATAAAATCGTTTGCTGCTCTTGCACCATCATAATCTGAATCTTGTGCACGAGTGTAACCTTCGTGAGAGTATACTTTGAAGATATCAGCAACAACATTAAACATTCCAGCTGGGCTAGGTAATGCTGTTTGATCAGCAACTAAATTAATGAATGCTTGTTCAATAGCTTCTTGTAATGCATCATTTACAGTTGCTTTTGAAACTGTAATTGTATCATTATAAATACCGTCAGTCACAAACACTACGTCTGTTTCATCCCAAATAGTTTCAGTTCTTCCATAACCACCTTCAGCACTTGAATTCCATTCATCTGCATAATCTCTACGGAAATCCGCATATCCAAATGCAATGTCAACTTGACCTGAAGCGAGAGCTGCTGCAGCGCCACCATAACCTGGAACTTGAATTACATTTTCAGCTGGTAAGTCAGCTAAAGTGTAACCAAATAATTCTTTTAATAATAACGATGGATATACACGACCTGCTGAAGAAGTAGGTGATTGAACACCAATTTTAACATCTTGGAGATCTTCCCATGTTAATGCTTCACCTGCATTTACTTTAGCAGCTAATGCTCTAGCTTTATCAGTGATACCAGCAATACCTAATGAACGGTAGTAAGTTACTTGATATTCAGGATCAGAAACTGTAGCTTCTCCATCATTCCAATCTTGAGGATTGTCTGAATCTTTAGATAAACCACCACGAGTTGCTGTTAATGCAACATCCATGTTAGTGCCATCTGCGTATACAGCATACGTACCACCTGGAATAAATCCAATATCAGCTGTACCAGCATCTAGTGCCTCACCAACAGCTTCATAAGAAGTACCAACATAAACACTTACTGTCTCAAATTCAAAACCTAATTCTGCAAGTTCTGCTTTGAGATACGTAGGTAAATAAGAAATACCTTGAACTAGTGTTGCATTGTCTCTTGAAGGAACAAAGAACACACTTAAATTTGTTTTTTCAGGAGTTGCTTCACAAGATGCAAGACTAACTGTTCCGACAAAAACAAGCATTAAAAGTAAAACTTTTTTCAACATTGTAAATCTCCTTCTTTATTAATTTATAATTGTATTGTATCATAAAAATAAACATGTTTTAAGATAGTTTAATTGTAAAAATTATGTAAATTTTTTAAGCGAGGAAACATGAAATTCACACTAATTCATACATCTGATGTGCATGGTGTATTTAATGATAAAAATAAAGGGTATTTACCGATATTAAACTACATCAAATCTTTAAAAGGAAATATTTTAAAGATTGACACCGGGGATGTATTACAGGGAAGTCCTGAGATGACTTTTGCAAAAAATAATATTCAAAGCCTTCCCAATCCAATGGTTGAAGTATTTAATCAAATAAAAATAGATTATTATATCCCAGGAAATCATGACTTTAATTATGGCGTTTCCTTTTTAGAAAATTTTACTAAAAATATTAAATCACAAACACTTGCTGCAAACATATATTTACCGAATAGCAGACCGTATAAACCTTATGACATCATAAGCATTCAAGATAAAACAATTGCAATCATTGGACTTACCAATCATTTCATACCTAATTGGGAGTCCAAAGAAACATTGGGAGATTATATTTTTGAACATCCTTTATCTACAATCACAAACATTTTAGATGAAATAACTGAGAGATATCAACCTAATCTAATCATTGTTGGTTATCATGGAGGTTTTGAGTGTGATGATAACTTTAATATATTGAAGCCTAATGGTGAAAATGTGGGATGTCAATTGTTAGATCCTCGTATTAATATCTTGCTCACATCTCATGAGCATCGTTTATTTATCAAACAAAAAGAATCCACTTATATTTCTCAACCCGGTTATCAAGGAAGACATTTAATTCAACTAGAAGTAGAAATCAATGACACCGATGGTATAGTTATAAATCCTAAAATTATCAACGTATTTCATTCAGATATCAAATATTCTTTTTTGAATATTGATCAATTTCTTTTAAAAAATGAAAAATATCTTCATGAAGTCATCGCGAAAAATCATTCAAATCATTCATTAGAAATTAAAGATCCTATTTTAGATAGAATAAAAAAACCATACCTAGCACAACTCATCAATCATATTCAAATAGAAACAACTGGTGCACAAATAAGCAGTTGTTCTTTAGCTAATGAAATTACTGGATTACCTAATGAGATTAAAGTGATAGATGTATTAAACACATATATTTATCCAAATACGCTCATGTTATGTGAGATTACTGGAAGTACATTAATGAAAGCTCTGACTGAAAATGCACAATTTTTTGATATTGATCAAGGTGAAATTACGATTTCTAATAGATTTTTAGAGCCAAAAAAAGAAATGTATCAATATGATTTTTATGACGGTATCCATTATGATATCTTAGTATCAAAAAATGGTAATCAAATCAGACAATTGTATCTCAAAGATCATCTAGTTGTACCAAATGAAACATACACCATTGCATTAAATTCCTATCGATATTTAGGTGGTGGGTATCCTACATGGCAAAAAGAATTAAAACTAATAAAAGAGTATCAAGTGGACATATCAGAAATTATCATAGAGTATCTCAAAAAAGAAAA
>JALQTF010000054.1 GCA_023264085.1 Acholeplasmataceae bacterium | reverse complement strand
TAATCTTTGAAATAATGTTTTCATGCCTTTTCTTGATATGCCTCTAGGGCATCTTTCACTTTTTGAATAACGTTTGCTTCTGCCATTTCTTTGGCTTGTCGAATGGCATTTTTAAAAGCAAATCCATCAGAAGATCCATGTGCTTTAATTACTATATGGTCAAATCCCATAAGTAATGCACCACCGATCTCTGAAGCATCTAAAGATTGTTTCAAGTTTTTCAACGCTTTTCTCATGAATAGTGCACCAATCATAGAAAAAAGTCCAGACTTAATTTCTCTTTTTAATACCATGGACATACCTTTGGCTGTTCCTTCCATCGTTTTCATGACGATATTTCCAGTAAATCCATCTGTTAAGAAAATGTCAGCTTCAGAAGTCACAACATCTTTAGGTTCCATATTGCCATAAAACGATAATGTTGGATGGTTTTTTAATAATTCATGAACCTCTATATCAAATTCTCTACCTTTTTTATCTTCGGTACCAATATTGATTAAGGCAACAGTAGGATGTTCACGTTTTAATACTTCTTTGACAACAATGCTTGCATACATCGCGAACTCAACAAGATGTTCTGGTTTAAAATCAGTATTTGCACCACCATCTAATAAAATTCTACCCTTTTTATCGTAAGAAGGAATAATAGGTGCAATTGCAACACGTTTCATATGTTTCATACGTCGAATGATAAAGTGACCACCAACAACAATTGCTTGTGTTGCACCTGCACTAACAAAGGCATCTGCATGACCATCTTTCACAAATTGCATGGCTTTGAACATCGACATCTCTTTGTTTGTTCGATACACTTTAACAACATCTTTTTCAGCCATATCTATAGCATACGGTGTATGAACGATGTGTAATCTTTCGTGTTGTTTTAAAAAAGGTGCCATTTTGTCTTGATCACCAAATACTGTGATATCAATATTTTTGTATGCATTTAACGCTTGCATCACACCATCACAAATCATTTGTGGTGCGTGATCGCCACCCATTCCATCAACAGCTATTTTGATCATATTTTTCCCTTCTTTCAACCTGTATTATATCATATACACACCATATCAATATGGTGTTATCACTTCATACTTTTGTATATGTTATGTGTCTTTTGTATTAATTGCGCATCTTCAATAAAATCAAGAAACTTTGTAGGCGGTAATCCACTTTGAACTTTGCCTAATAAATCTCCTGGCCCTCTTAAGTATAAATCGTGTTCAGAAATTTCAAATCCATTGGATGTTTTTTCTAGTAGTTCAAATCTCTCGTCTTCTGGTTTTTTAGAAACAACATAACATATTCCTTTAAGATTCCCTCTACCAAGTCTTCCTCTGAGTTGATGAAGTTGTGATAATCCAAAATATTCTGCTTCTAAAACCACCATAAAAGTTGCAGTCTTAATATCAATCCCTACTTCAATCATTTGTGTAGACAACAAGACACCTTGAGATGATTTCTTAAATGTTTCAACAATCTTTTTTTGTTCATGTTTCGGCATTTGACCATGTAAAACATATAAATCTTCATTAAAATGAGACTTTAAAACATGATATGTATGTAAAATGTTATACGTTACATGATCACTATCAATGGCAGGTACAACAACATAAATGTGCTGTTCATGTATTAAAGCTTGTTTGATTTGATTAATAATTCCAGAAAGTGCATCATAAGATACACTGATCGTTTTTATTGGTTGTTTTCCTTTGGGTAATGTTTGAATGGTTTCGATTGTTGTATCTCCAAGTATACTTCGTAGTAATGTTCTTGGAATAGGAGTTGCAGTAAGATACATCACATCTTGGTCAAGTGCTTTTTGAATGATATTTTTTCTAATATCAACACCAAATTTTTGTTGTTCATCAATAATCACAAGACCCAACTGATGAAACTTTACATCTTTAGATGAAAGCATATGTGTCCCAATCACACAATCCACATGACCGTGTTGAATGTTGTCTATAATCGTTTGTTTATGTTCTACTGAAGATGTTAATAAGACACTTTTTATGTTTGGAAATAACGTTTGCATGGTTTCAAGATGCTGAATCGCTAGTATTTCAGTCGGTACCATGAGTGCCACTTGATATCCTTGGTTCATAAAATATACGGCAACAAGAAATGCAACAACGGTTTTTCCTGAACCGACGTCTCCTTGAATCAAATGCTTCAATGGATATATTTTTTGTGCATCCGATACAATATGATGCACTATTTTTTCTTGATCTTCCGTCAGTTCAAATGGAAGTTTCTGCACATATTGTTCAATTTGATTGAATTGTGTAAGTTTTAAGTGTTGTCTTTTTTTTATTGGCATGATGCCTTTAAAAAGATGCCATGCTTCTTCTACTTTGAAATAGTTAAGTGCGTTATCAATATTTATTTCATTTTTTGGAAAATGAATCCATTGATACGCTTGATGTCGACTGACTAAATTCAATTGTTCACGTAAATAAAATGGTAAAGTGTCTTCAATAGGTTCCGATAAAATCGACTGAATTATTTGATGGATTCTATGATCTTTGATTTCAGGGACATCGTATACTGAAATGAGTTTGTTTTCATATTTGATGGGTTTTAATTGTGACACAATAAATATTTTTTTATGCGTATCAAATTTTCCTCTTACAAGGTATTTTTCACCTTGTACAAGAATATGTTTTAAAAAGGGTTGTTGATACGCGACACAAGAAAGTATAAAATCTTCTATTTGAAGTTTAAACGTGACTTTCAATACTTTATGTCGTGACAAAATAGGGGGATGTATTAATGTCCCTTTTTTGATATGTGTGTCATCATCTAAAAAGTATGAGGTATATCTTTTTGGAAATATGTTTAACACATCTTCTTTTGTATATATACCTAAACTTTTTAGAGCAACAGATGTTTTTGGACCAACACCTTTAATTGATTGCATGCTTACTGATACATGTTCCTTAATAAATACATATCTGCTAAAACACACGCAACGGTATTTTCAATCACAATGCCTGCACGTCTCGCGATTGCGACATCATGTCTTCCTTTTGCTTGAAGTGTATCGACCGATTGTTGATCAAAATGATACGTTTCTTGTGCTTTTTGAATCGATGATGTTGGTTTTACAAAAACATTTATGACAATTGGATTCCCATTAGAAATACCACCCGTGACACCACCACTGTGATTCGTTTTTGTCGTGCCATCTTTATTGACTAAGATATCATTGAATTCACTCCCCTTGGATTCTAACAATGAAAGTGTATCACCAAAGCTTACGAGTTTAACTGCAGGAATCGACATCAGTAATTGTGTGATGACTGCATCTAATTTATAAAACATCGGCTCACCTAATCCGATGTCGACATGATTGACTGTTAGCCTTATCATACCACCCACTGAATCACCTTCATTACCGATTTCTTCAAGGTACGTATCAAAGGCTTCTGGATCTTTACATGTACCTAATGAGATCAATTCATGATGAAACGTATAAGGTAACATCATTTTAGCTAGTGCGCCTGCAGCAACTAAAGCTGCAGTTAATCTACCTGAAAATCGACCACCACCTCGATAGTCATGAAATCCAAAATATTTTTTCATCGCAACAAAGTCTGCATGTCCAGGTCTAGGATGAGATTTTAAATGTTCATAGTCTTTAGATTGAACATCTTTATTTTCAATCATGATATGAATAGG
>JALQTF010000050.1 GCA_023264085.1 Acholeplasmataceae bacterium | reverse complement strand
TAGGGTTTGCAGAAGTTGCTTGGTACGCTGTTTTTATTCTTTCAGGATTACTTATTGCAGTTTTTTGGTCTGTCGATGAATTTAAGAAAAAAGGATTGTCTGTAGACTTTTTATATGATGCATTATTATGGACAGTACCCATTGCAATCGTAGGTGCAAGACTGTATTATGTCATTTTTGATCCTAATAAAAATTACCAATCACTCTTGGATATTGTTAATATCACGAGAGGTGGACTATCGATACATGGCGCTGTGATTGCTGCAACGCTATTTGTGTTATTTTATACAAAGAAAAAAGGCGTTAGTTTCTGGCTTATTGCTGACATTGTCGCTATAGGCTTTCTCATTGGACAAATTGTAGGACGATGGGGAAACTTTATGAATCAAGAAGCATACGGACCAATTATTGAATCACAATTCATCTTAAATATATTGCCAGCTTTTATTAAAGATCAAATGTTTATTGCCGGAAATTATCATCATCCAACCTTTTTATATGAAGGGTTATGGAATTTAGTAGGCCTTGTTGTATTGATCAACATTAGAAGAAAAAAACTACTCAAAGTTGGAGATTTATTTGCACTTTATTTAATGTGGTATGGATTAGGACGAGGTGCTATTATCGAACCACTCAGAACGGGTGGCGCAGAATTTGATGCGTTACGTGTCTTCGGATTGCCTGTAAATATTTATTTATCACTCATTCTATTTTTAGGTGGTGGATTACTTCTTATGTTTTTAAAAAACAAGAAAATACCCGAATTACCTTATTATGCAGAAGTTGGTCAACATGATTAAGTTAGTACTCTTTGATTTAGATGGGACATTATTAAAATCGACCGAAATTATCATGGATGCTTTTATCATTACTTTTGAAAAATATTTTAAAGAAGTAAAACTTGATCAAAAAACATTAACATCATTTCTCGGTCATACATTATTTGAGACATTTGGTCTATACATCAAAGAAGATCAAGATATGGATGAACTTGTTAATTTTTACAGAAAAACTTCAGAAAAATTGATGCAAGATGCAACGGCCTATCCCAATGCAAAAGCTTTGATGGAAAAACTTCAATCAAAAAACATCATGATTGGGGTTGTGACATCTAAAATGAACCGTGTTGCCAGAGAACACTTATCATTGATTGGGTTGAATGATTATGTAACGCATTTAGTAGGTTATGAAGATGTCGTGAATCATAAACCACATAAAGAACCGATTGAAAAAGCATTATCAATGTATGATGTAAAAGCTGAAGAGGCTGTATATGTTGGTGATCATGAAAATGATATGGTCGCTGCTAAATCTGCAGGCGTTTTGAGTTGTGCTGTAAGTTACAGTCATAGACTAAAAGAAATGTTAGCAGTGATGCCAGATTATGTTGTAGACGATTTATTACAAATTGAAGATATAGTTTAGGAGATAATATTATGTATGATGTATTAGTGATTGGTGCTGGACCAGCAGGTGTTACAGCAAGTATTTATACCAAACGTGCGAACTTAAAGGTCGCTGTATTCGAAGGGAATGTTCCAGGTGGACAACTTGTGAATTATAGCGAGATAGAAAATTATCCAGGTGTAAAATCGTTTAGTTCCATTGAACTTGCAACAGATATGATTGAACATATGTCTAAATTAGACATTGAAGTGAAATATGAAAAAGTCACAAAATTAGAAGATCACGGATCTTACAAAACGGTATCAACAGATTTTGGATCGTATGATACCAAGGCAGTGATTATTGCTACTGGAAATGTCCCAAGAAAGCTCGGTGTTGAAAACGAAGAACAACTCGCATACAACGGAATCAGTTGGTGTGCCATTTGTGATGGACCAATTTATCGTGATAAAGATGTCATCGTGGTTGGTGGAGGGAACTCTGCAGTTGAAGAAGGATATTATTTATCTACGTTTGCAAAATCTGTTACTGTCGTTCAAAACTTAGACCGATTAACAGCTGAAGCAAAAGCCAATGAAAAACTGATTCAACAACCGAATGTAAAGGTTTATTATGAAACGCTCGTCGATAAGTTTTTGAAAGATGACAAAGGTTTAACAGGTGCAACATTAAAAGATAAAGACGGTAAAACCTTTGATGTGTTTGCAGATGGCGTCTTTGAATATGTTGGGATGATACCTGTGACAGATTTTGTGAAGCATTTAGGGATTACAACCAATTATGGTTACATTACAGTAAATGAAAAAATGGAAACTAAAATTCCAGGCATTCTTTCATGTGGTGATGTAAACGATAAACAAATACGTCAAGTAGTCACTGCTGCTGGAGATGGTGCTGTGGCAGCCCAAAATGCTCTTAAATATTTGGAGTCACTACACTAAATGTCATTTACCAAGCTTGTCAAAGAAGAACTTGTCACAATTCCAATTGAGACTTCTGAACAACTTGCTGAGTTTGCAGCTTTTTTGCACATGAATGGTGATATTACAAAACGTGACCAAAAACTGATACTCATATTTAAAACGAATAGTCCTACCGTTGCAAAAAGGTTTTTGCAGTTATCAAGAACGTTGTATCAAGCAGAAACAACACTGATTAAAAAACAACAACAAAAACTGACAAAAAAGCCGCAGATTTTAGTTGAAATAGAATCAAGAGTCAAAGATATTTTATCTGAGATTAAATTGTTAGAACCGTTATTTGAAACATCTGATGTCTTATTACCATCAGATGCCACACGACTCGCATTTTTACGAGCCGCATTTTTATCAACGGGATCTGTGAATGATCCTAAGACGGCACAGTATCATCTAGAGATGAGTCATGAAAGAGATGATTTAGCAGTACTCATTCAAAGTTTAATGAACCGTTTTGATTTAAATGCTAAAATCATAAAAAGAAGACACCAGCATGTTGTCTATTTAAAAGATGCTGAACATATTTCAGATTTTATGATGCGCATAGGGGCTCAAAACTCAGTGTTTAAATTCGAAGATGCAAGAATTAAACGTGATTTTAATAACTCGATTAACCGTGTGATGAACTGTGAAATCGCAAATGAAAAAAAAGTTTATGAAGCAGCATCAAAAATTATTGATGAAATAACCTTTATTTCAAGTTATAATGTATATATAGATGAAAAAATCAAACGTGTGATGGATTTAAGACTGAATTATCCAGAATATAATTTACGAGAACTTACAGAACAATATGAAATAGATTATCACGAACCTATTTCTAAGTCTGGTCTTAATCACAGATTTTCAAAAATAAAACACATTGCACAAGCATTAAGGGAGGGATCACCCCTATGATTAAAGGTGTTGGCATTGATTTAGTTGAATTAGAACGCATAAGAGAATTGCTTTCTGATCGTTTCATAGAACGCATTTTATCAGAAAAAGAAATGAAAGAATATCAAAATCTTGCACATGAGCAAGTAAAACTTGAGTTCATTGGTGGCCGTTTTGCTGCAAAAGAAGCAATATTTAAAGCGGTTGCTGTTGGACCAGGCAATACGAATTATAAAGATTTTTCAGTATTACATGAGTCATCTGGAAAACCTTATGTAGAATCAACATTTTTTACAGATAAAGAGCACGTTAGTGTTTCTATCACTCACACAGACAGTTATGCTGCAGCATTTGTGGTCATTGAAAACAAGGAGTAAACATGAGTCAAGCAAAAGTAAAAAAACAATCAAGTAAAGAAACAAATATGAGACAACGACCATTATCTAAAGGGGAACTCCTTCTTATGCGCATCGGGGTTGCAGTCATTTTAATGACTGTTGCGATTATTGTTACTATTGTTGTGATTGCAACATTAGATAAAGAAGAAGAAGTCGTACTACCACTAGAAAATTATACCCATGTTGTGTCGAGTGATTTAACCTATATTATTGGGGATAACGGGAGTGGATCCTTTGGTGATTTTACCCATTTTCAAACAGATGATGAGAATGATTTAGCAATTTATTCAATTCTCATGTCATCAGATGCCGAGAATCCATTATATATTTTATTGTATCGATCAGGAGATCTAGAAGACACAATACTTACATTTTTTACCGATAATGAGGAGACATTGCTACTTGAAAATGTATTACTATTGGATTTAGATGATCCTGTCAATGCAGATGTATTTTCTGTTCAAGCCGTATTATCACTAGGTATACCTCAAGCATCACCACAATCATTGATTACATTTTATGTAGACTACAACGAAGAGAAAGAAGCATTCTTTGATACAGTTTGGTCAGATGCAGTAAACATTTTAAAAAGTTTAGAAAATTTAGTATAAAAAAGGCGATGCCTTTTTTATTTAGGAGACACTATGAATTCAGAAATTATTAAACAAATAAAAGATGCTACACAAATCTCAGAGAAACAAATTCAAACGGTTTTAAATCTACTAGATGAAGGGAATACCATTCCATTTATTTCCAGATACCGTAAAGAAGTTACCGGTGGATTAGACGAAGAACAAATATTTTCTATTCATCAAACATGGTCGTATCAGAAAAATCTTTTTGAAAGAAAAGAAGATGTTATCCGCCTTATTGATGAAAAAGGCATGCTCACAGAAGAATTAAAACACGCAATTCTAACAGCTGAAAAGCTCGTTGATGTAGAAGATATATACCGCCCGTTTAAAGAAAAGAAAAAAACAAAAGCAACTGAAGCGATCGCTAAAGGTCTCCAAGGACTTTCTAATTTCTTTATGTTTTTATCGGATGAAGATCCAAAAGAAGAAGCAAAAAAATATATAAACGATGATGTCAAATCAGTAGAAGAGGCAATAGAAGGTGCCATGCATATTTTAGCTGAATTTATATCGGATGATGCCGACTATAGAAAAGCATTAAGAGACATGATGCGTGAAGGTGACATGAAAACATCTCTAAAAAAAGGCGCAGAAGATGAAAGACAAACGTATGCCATGTATTATGAATACGAAGAAAAAGTCAAACATATTAAACCACATCGTATTCTTGCAATTAACCGTGGTGAATCAGAAAAAGTATTATTAGTAAAGATTGATGCAGACAAAGATGCGATGGCGTCTTATATCAAAGAAGACCTTATTAAAAGACAAACATCGCCTTCTGTGGCATATATCACGCAAGCCATAGAAGATAGCATTAAACGTTTAATATACCCCTCTTTAGAAAGAGAAATAAGAGCAGAACTTTCTGAATTGGCAGAAGATCAAGCGATTGAAGTATTTGCAGAAAACTTAAATAAACTGCTTCTGCAACCACCTCTAAAAGGAAAGATGATTTTAGGAATCGATCCTGCATTTAGAACAGGATGTAAGTTATCTGTTGTTGATCAAACCGGGAATGTCCTTACAAAAGGTGTGATCTATCCTCATGAAAAATCAAAAGGAAGTGTTGCTGATAATAAAGACGTAGAAAAATCAAAATCAACACTCTTTCAGATGATTAAAAAATATCAAATTGAACTCATTGCAATTGGGAATGGAACAGCATCAAGAGAAACTGAAAGTTTTGTTTCAGAACTTATTAAAGACATGAAATTAGATGTGAACTATGTCATTGTGAATGAAGCGGGGGCTTCGGTGTATTCTGCAAGTGAACTGGCAAGAGAAGAATTTCCAGATTTTAGTGTGGAAGAACGTTCGGCTGC
Organism: Acholeplasmataceae bacterium; assembly: GCA_023264085.1. Classification (GTDB taxonomy): domain Bacteria; phylum Bacillota_I; class Bacilli_A; order Acholeplasmatales; family Acholeplasmataceae; genus UBA8290. The sequence goes on along the minus strand of JALQTF010000050.1, from coordinate 1,761 downwards.
ATCAATCGCAAGACGGCTTCAAGACCCGCTTTCAGAACTTGTTAAAATTGATCCTAAATCCATTGGTGTGGGTCAATATCAACACGATGTTACGCCTAAAAAATTGAATGAAACCTTGAATTTTGTTGTCACTCAAGCCGTTAACCAAGTTGGTGTGAATTTAAATACAGCGTCTAAGTCTTTATTAATGTATGTCTCTGGACTTAATAAATCCAGTGCGGAAAACATTGTGACACATCGTCAAAATATTGGACGCTTTCAAAATAGAAAAGACATATTAAAAGTACCTAAACTCGGAAAGAAAACATTTGAACAAGCTGTTGGTTTCTTGCGTATTCCAGATAGTGATGAAGCACTTGACATGACATCTATTCACCCAGAATCCTATGATAAAGCAAAAGCAATCATGCGTATTTACGGCATTCAAGGGAATATGTTTGGGAAAGAAGAAGTAAAAGAGATCGTTAAAGACATTGATAAATCGAGACTGATGAGAGATTTAGACATTGATATGTATACGTTATCTGATATATTAGATGCATTTATCGCACCTCTTAGAGACCCTAGAGATCAATTTGCACAACCTATTTTAAGACAAGATATTTTAAAAATAGAAGATTTGACCATCGGTATGGAACTTGAAGGCACCATTAGAAATGTAGTTGATTTCGGGGCATTTATCGATATTGGTTTAAAAGAAGACGGCTTATGTCATATTTCTAAGATGGCAAAACGCTTCATAAAACATCCTAAAGATGTTGTTGCCGTTGGAGATATCGTGAAAGTCTATGTCATCAATATTGATTTAAATCGAGGCAAAGTCGGTTTATCTATGATTAAAGATTAAATTTTAATGTAACAAAATAAAAAAGCACATAAGACATGTGCTTTTTTTATTAAACATTATAGGTTGTTGAGGATGTGTTACCACCACGTCCGGTCCAATTGGTATGAAAGAATTCACCACGTGGTTTATCGTTTCTTTCATATGTATGTGCACCAAAGAAATCACGTTGCGCTTGAAGTAAGTTTGCTGGAAGATTTTCTGTCGTGTAACCATCAAAATAGGCAAGTGCTGATGACATGGCTGGTACAGGGATACCATTTAATATTGCATGTGACAATGTCACGCGTAAATCTGGCATGATTGCTGTCATAGTGGATTTAAAATAGTCATCTAACAATAAGTTATTAAGAGATGGATTTTTATCAAAGGCAGCCTTAATCTTATCTAGGAAAACTGAGCGAATAATACAACCACCACGCCACATAAGTGCAATACCACCGTAATTTAAATCCCAATGATACGTTTTTGCAGCTTCTTTCATGAGGGCATATCCCTGTGTATAAGATAAAATTTTCGCTGCATATAAGGCATGTTTTAAGTGTTCTAAAAAGTGAGCTTTGTCACCACTAAATGGTTTTATTGTTTTTGGATAAACTTTAGATGCTTCTACACGCTCATCTTTTAAGGCAGATAAAAATCTAGAAAATACAGATTCAGCAATCAGTGTTAAAGGTACACCATATTCTAGTGCAGCATTTGCTGTCCATTTTCCAGTACCTTTTTGACCGGCAGTATCTAATATAGCATCAATTAAATGGTTTCCTTGATCATCTTTATAGCTTAAAATTTGATACGTAATTTCAATTAAATAACTATCTAAGACACCTTGATTCCACGTTTTAAAGGTTCTTGACATTTCATCATTGGTCATCTTTAAATAGTCTTTCATGATGTGATAAGCTTCTGTAATGAGT
>JALQTF010000037.1 GCA_023264085.1 Acholeplasmataceae bacterium | reverse complement strand
CTCGTTAGCATATATAAAATGTCTATGGGATAATATTCTGGCCTGTCCGGAGGGGTTCGAACCCCCGACCCACAGCTTAGAAGGCTGTTGCTCTATCCAGCTGAGCTACTGAAACGGATACGCTATCATATTATAGCGTATTTTTATATCATTGTAAAGACAAAACACTGTTAATTTTGGGGTTGTTGATGCTCAAATTGAGATTGATATAATTGATAGTAAAATCCTTCTTGATCAAGAAGTTCTTGATGATTTCCTTGTTCAATAATATTACCATCTTTCATTACTAAAATGATATCTGCATCTTTAATTGTAGATAAACGATGTGCAATGACGAAACTTGTTCTATTTTTCATCAGTTTATCCATTGCATCTTGAATGAGTACTTCGGTTCTTGTATCTACTGATGAAGTTGCCTCATCCAAAATTAACATGGGTCTGTTGGCAAGCATGGCACGACTTATGGTAAGTAATTGCTGCTGTCCTAGTGAAATGTTACTTCCAGATTCAGTAAGTTCAAATTGATAGCCACCTGGATGTGATTCTATAAAGTGATGTGATTGCGCGAGTTTTGATGCTTCTATAACAGCATTTTCACTTGCTCCTTCACTACCATAGGTGAGGTTTTCATAAATGGTTCCTTCAAATAACCAAGTATCTTGAAGCACCATACCAAAGAGTGCACGTAGTTCTGACCTAGACATTGTCTTAATATCGATGCCATCAATTGTGATCTTACCTTGTTGAATATCATAAAAACGCATCAATAAGTTGACCATGGTTGTTTTACCAGCCCCAGTAGGTCCAACAATCGCAACCATCTGTCCAGGTTTAATGTCTGCACTAAATCCTCTAATAACTTCAGTGCCTTCAACATAACTGAAATGTACATTATCAAAGACAACATGACCTTTAAAGTTTTTGATATGTTTTGCATCTACATCATCTTCCGGCTCATTTTCTGCATCGAGTAAATCAAATATACGTTCTGCAGCCGCAGCTGTGGATTGAAGTACACTTGCAATACTTCCTAATGATTGAATTGGCTGATTGATTTGTCTAGTATATGTTAAGAAAGTTTGAATAAGCCCAACTTGAATGGCACCATTTACAACTAATACAGCGCCAACACCTGCAATTAAGATAAAGGCAACATTACCGATAAAAAATTGCATTGGAAACATGATACCAGAAATAAATTGCGAGTAAAAGGTTGTATAGTAAATATCTTCGTTAATCGCATCAAACTCTTTTAATGCTTTTTCTTGATAATTAAATACTTTAACAATACGGTGACCATTAAACATTTCTTCAACATGACCACTCATATCACCGGTTGCTTTTGCTTGTTTTCTAAAGAATTTTTGAGAAAGTTTCACAAAAATTCTCGCAACGTAGAAACTCACAATGGTCGTTGATAAGACAACGAGTGCAAGTATCCAATTTAATACAAACATGATGATCATGACACCTAATAACAATGTGACAGCTCTAAACACTTCAGATAATGATTGATTGAGCGTTTGAGAAATGGTCTCAACATCATTTGTTGATCTTCCTAAAACATCCCCAAATGATTGTGAATCAAAGTAAGAAAGTGGCAAACGATTGAGTTTCACTGCAATTTCTTGACGCATTTGATAGGTCACATCTTGTGTCATACCAATGAGTAAATATGCTTGGAAATAACTTAACATCCCTGCAAGAATATACAGTAAAATGACCAAAATTGACATGTTTAATAACTCAAGTTCAAATCCGAAAATAATATGGATTGGCAATAATGCACGTCCATTTTGAAATGCAATCGCAACTTCAGAAATCATGAGCCCTAATAGCCATGGAGCAAGTACTGTTACAAGTGATGCCAACACTGACATAAATCCAGAAAAATAGACTTTGCCTAAATATGGTTTGATGTATTGATAAAGTTTTTTCATGGTGCCTTTGAAATCTTGAGCTTTTTCAAAGTAACCCATTCCATGAAAACCACCACGCATTGGGCGTGTTGGTTTATCTTTTGATTTTTGTTGTGGTTGACTCATCGACTTAATTCCTCCTTCGAAAGTTGTGAAGAAGCAATTTCTTGATACACTTGATTTTCTTTAAGAAGACTTTCATGTGTCCCAATACCAACGATCTCACCTTGTTCTAGTACGATGATTTGATCTGCATCTTTAATAGAATTGATACGCTGTGCAACAATAAGTTTTGTGGATTTGATTTCTTGATTCAATGCCTGTCTTAAAGCTTGATCTGTTTGATAATCAAGTGCAGAAAAGGAATCATCAAAAATATAAATTCGTGGTTGTTTCGCAATCGCTCTAGCAATACTTAAACGTTGTCTTTGACCACCAGATACGTTTTTACCACCTTGAGCAATTGAATAATCGTACTTACCTGCAAAAGAATCAATAAAGGCATCTGCTTGAGCAATTTCGGCAGCTTTTTTCATAGATTCAGAATTTTTTTCTTCTTGACCAAACATAATATTTTTTTCAATTGATCCTGAAAATAAGATGCCTTGTTGTGGTACATAACCAATAAGTTTATGTAAGTCATGTTGATTCATGGATTTAATATCGATACCATCAATTAATATTTGACCTTCAGATACATCATAAAACCTTGGAATTAAATGAATCAATGTGGATTTACCTGATCCAGTAGAACCTATAAACGCAGTGGTTTGATTGGCTTTTGCTTTAAAAGTTATATTTTTTAATATGGGTTGTGGCGCATCCGCATATTGAAAACTGACATTTTTAAATTCAATATCCCCTTTAAATGAATCTGGTAATGGTGCAGGTTCGATAGGATCTTGAATATCAATGTTTCTATTGAGGACTTCAGCTACACGTCTTGCCGATATTAAAGCTCTTGGAATCATAATAAACGTGAAGGATAAAAACATAAACGCTAAAATTGCTTGCATCGAATATTGTTGAAGTGCAATCAGTGATCCAGGATCAAAACCTGGGACGACACCTAAGAAATATTCATTGCCTAAATAAATAATGACAACTGATGTCACACCCATGATCACTGACATCACAGGAAACATCACCGTTAATACACGATTGACAAAAATGTTTAAATCCATAGAGTCTTTTGCAGCTTTTTTAATTTTATTCTCTTGGACTTTTTGAGTGTTAAATGCTCTTACAACGCGTAAACCAGATAAATTTTCACGAATCACTTGGTTCAGTTTATCCACGAGTAATTGTACTTTTTCAAACCTTGGTAACACGATACTAAATACAATCGCAATCATAAAGATGAGTGCTGAAATAGAGGCGATCAGTACCATCGATAAGGTTGGTTGCTGAATCACAGAAAAGACAATCGCACCTGTCGCAAACACAGGTTGTAAAATAATGAGTCTTAACATGGTGTTCACATTCATTTGAAGTTGACGAATATCATTGGTCGATCTTGTAATGAGGGATGCAATCGAAAAATCATCTACTTCAGAAAGTGAAAATTGTTGAACTTTCTTATAGTAATCTCTTCTTAACGTTTTTGCAAACTTAGAAGAAATGGTTGTTTCCATATAACCACTACCGACAGTAATGATAATACTTAGTAGGGATGCTAAAAGCATATAACCACTATAAAGCAATATTTTTTGAGTATCTGGACTGGCACCTGCTGCGAGTCCGATACCTTCATTTATGAGTAGACCTAAAATAAGCGGCAGTAATAGTGTTAATACTGCTCTTGTCCCTACTAAAATGAAGATAATAATGATCCCCAATCGATATGGTTTTAAATATCTTAAAATTGTTTTCATGTCATCTACTTTCTATTTGTTAGAAATTTTCTCTAGAATTCGAATTAGATGGTGTGTATCTTCTTCACCAATAGATTCTAATATTTGTTGTAATGGTTGATAATATGTTTTTTTAGAAGATACAACATAGGTTTGACCTTTATCCGTGAGTTTAACATAGGTGATACGTTTGTCATTTGTATCTTTTTCTTTTTTTATTAAGCCAGCTTGCTCCAACGTTTGTACTTTATGGGTGACTGCCGGTAGCGTTACTTTTAAACGTGTGGCGATATCTGTTAATTTAATATTTTTTAAATCTTCACAAAAGCCGATACAATATAAAACCATGATATCGGCATCATTTAAATCTTCATCATGAGGACGATCATAAATACCACTTCGTCTAAAAATTTGAAGAAGTCGATCAATATATTGTAATTCAGTCATGGATGTCATGTAATACCTCCATAAAGTATCTTTCTATTTTCGTAAAGTATGCTTGTTTTTCTGAATGTGTTTTAGCTACCAATGCATGATAATGTGCCATCATTTTTTTAATATATTTTTTATAGGTGTCATCTTTGATAACATGATATCCAGTATACATCTCTTTTTCCGACATAGTCATTGTACCCCTAATCACTTTGAAAAGGGTATAAAAATGCCTATCTTCAATGATTTTCTCATAATCTATCACAAATCCATGTTCACATAAAAATGCTCTTAATTCATGTAAATGATCATGTGGCATCAAAATAAAGTCTGCTTGTGTGTCCAATCGTTGTTTCATAATCTCAATCGTGGTATGGCTACCCATACCTGCAATGACAACAACATCAAAAGGTTGATCTATAGATAAAAAACCATCCGTTAAATAAAAATCAACCGGATAGTTTTTGAGTAGAGTTTTTGCTTTTTCTAGAGGTTGTTTTCTTAAATCACTGGCGATACCTTTTTTGATGTAGTGTTGATCCAGTGCATGTTTTAATACATAGCCATGGTCCGTACCAATATCTAATGCGGTATGGTATCCCTTAAGTGCTTCAACGATACTATCAATACGTTTATTTCTTGCCATAATAAAATTCACGTAATTTATTTTGTCTTGATGGACTTCTTAATTTACGTAAAGCTTTTGCTTCTATTTGTCGAATACGCTCTCTTGTAACACCAAATTCACGTCCAACTTCCTCAAGTGTATGATTTTTTCCATCGAATAAACCATATCTTAAACGTAAGACTTTTTCTTCTCTATCCGTCAGTGTTTCTAACACTTCATCTAGAGTTTGATTCACCATTTCTTTTAACATGTATTCATGTGGTGTGAGTGCATTTGGATCACTTATAAAATCCCCAAGTGAAGAATCTTCTTCTTCACCTACATGGGCTTCTAAAGATATAGGTTCTTTTGCGATACGTTGAATATTTTGAACTTTCTCAGGTGTGATACCCATTTTATCTGCAATTTCTTCAACACTTGGTTCTCTACCTAATTCTTGAACAAGTTGTCTTTGAATACGAATCATTTTATTAATCGTCTCAACCATGTGAACAGGAATACGAATGGTTCTCGCTTGATCGGCAACGGCTCTTGTGATTGCTTGGCGAATCCACCAAGTAGCATATGTAGAAAACTTAAATCCTTTTTCATGATTAAATTTATCTACGGCACGCATGAGTCCCATGTTACCTTCTTGAATTAAATCAAGAAATAGCAATCCTCTGTTTGTGTATTTCTTCGCAATTGAAACAACGAGTCGGTAGTTTGCTTCAACAAGTTTATTTTTAGCATATTGAGCTTTATCAATCGCATCCTTAAGTCGCTGTTTATCTTCATCAGAATATGTCATATCACCATTGATTTCTAAATCCAGCTGCTCTTTTGCGATTTGACCTTCAGCAACCATCACGGCATATTTCTTTTCTTCATCAATATTAAGTAGTGGAATTTGACCTATTTCTTTTAAGTACATACGTACAGGATCATCAATTTTAACGGAATGTGCTATTGTATCCAAATCTGTTTCTAAATCAACTGATTCTTCAATATCTAAATCAGAGAGAGACATCTCATCTGGCTCGTCATCAAGTTCTTTATCGTCATCATCGTCGTCATCGTTCGATGTCACTTCTACTTCTACAGTTTCTTCATCTTCTGCATCAATAATATCAATATTTAAATTGAGTAATTCTCGTTCAATTTCAAAATATAAATCTGAATCTAATGGTGCATACTCCAAAACAGCTTCTTGAGAAATGAAACCTTCTTTTGCAGCAATTTTAGTTAATTTTTTTAATATTTCTTTAATGTCCATCTATGAATTGTTTTCTCCATTCATGTTTTTAATGAGTGAATCACGTTCTGAAACATAGAGTATCGCATTTTCTGGATGTTCTTTTCTTTTTTCAATTAATTTAGCGATACGTCTTTGCATGATTGATTGCTTAATAAAAGCAATATAATCTTCTACCATTGTATCATCTTTTTTTAGATTTTTTATATAATCTAAATCATTTAACACATTTAACTCTAATTTAAGTAAATGCTCATCTTTAAGCTGTTTTTTAAATGTCTCCAAATCAAATGTATCATGAGATTCGTAATACTTTATGATTTGATATCGTAATAATGCCATCACAGAATCTGCAAAATGATTATTTGATAACTCATTTGCAGCTTTTATTGCATATTTTTTTTGTTGCATCATTGCAATAATAAGTCCTACTTCTGATAAAAAGTATCGATTTGGCAATGCTTTTTTCGCTATTTTTTTCTTGAGTTCAGGACTTTCTCTTTTAACAGATTGAATAGATATGAATGAAGCATCAATATTAAGTTCTATCGCAAGTCTCTCTTTATAAAGCGATTGTATCGAAGGATCTGCATCTGAAATCATCTTGATGACATCATTTTTAAACGCAACCATATCATGACTATTCTTTAGATCGCGACCTTGTTTATATGTATCGTATCGATAATCATATGGGTCTTTTAAGTGTTTTTGGATATGAACTTCAAGTGACGTTGCACCATGTTTTTTAATATACTCATCTGGATCAAGTTGTTCTGGAAGTGATAAAATATCGACTTTTATTTTCGTTTTTTTAAATGCATCAATAGCTTTTAAAGTGGCTTGTTTTCCTGCATGATCACCATCATATGCAATGATGATATGATCTGTGATTTGTGTAAGTCTTTGAATATGATCTTTAGTGAGTGACGTTCCCATGGTTGCAATCGATTCTTTGAAACCAGCTTGATCCATTGCAATCACATCCATGTAACCCTCTGTTAAGATGACGCGTTTATGTTTTCTTATTGCAGGCAGTGCGTCATACAAGTGATATAATAACTGGCTTTTCTTAAATACTTTTGACTCTGGACTATTAATATATTTGACCGAATCTTCTTTTTTAAGTGTTCTACCTGATAATCCAACGATTTGACCTTTTTCGTTATGGATTGGAAAAATCACTTTATCCAAAAATAAATCAAAGTATTTTCCTTCATCATTTTGTTTGACCAAACCGTATTGTAGCATAAGTGCAACATCAAAACCTTTATCTCTTAAAAGTTGATATAAGACATTTGATTTTTTAGGTGCATACCCTAATTGGTATGTTTGAATCGTTTCTTCTGAGACACCACGTGATTTCAGATATTGAAGTGCGACATGTCCATCTTCAGTTTTTAACAAACTGAATTGATATAATTTCATCGTTTCTTCAAACATTTTATAAATAATGTCATTCGGATCTTTTTTTACTGTTTCTACAATTATACCAGCACGAACTGCAAGCTCATTTGCCGCTTGTAAAAATGGAATACCTTTAATTTCTTTATAAAAAGTGATGGGTTGTCCACCGGTACCACAAGACATACATTTTGCGATGTTTTTTTCAGGTGAGACAAAAAAGCTTGGTGTCTTTTCTTGATGAAAAGGACACAAGCCTTTTAAATTTTTACCTGCTTTAGATAACTCAACATATTCACTTACTAAATCAACAATATTTGTTTGATCATTGATTTTTTGAAGTAATGCTTGATCCAATTGACGCTCCTAAAATTTTATATGCTGTTGAATGTAGTGTTCAAGTTCACTGATTTTTACGCGTTCTTGCTTCATGGTATCACGATATCGAATGGTTACAGTTTGATCTGTTTCAGTGTCATGATCTACCGTGATACAAAAATACGTCCCGATGGCATCTTGACGACGGTAACGCTTGCCGATATTTTGTGTATCATCATAAGTAACATCAAACGATTTTGATAATGTTTGATATAACTCAAACGCGACATCTTTGTGTAGTTTTTTTATTAATGGTAATACCGCAACTTTATATGGCGATAATGTAGGATGTATTTTTAATACAGTTCTAGTGTCACCATCTTCTAATACTTCTTCATTAAGTGCTTCATTTAAAAAAGCTAACACGAGTCTTTCAACACCAACAGATGGCTCAATGACATATGGTATGTATCTGTCATTCGTTTCTGGATCTAAATACGTTAAATTTTCTTTTGAATGTTCTTGATGGGCATTTAAATCAAAATCCGTACGAGAGGCTATTCCCCATAATTCATCAAATCCCCAAGGGAAGTTATATAAAATATCTGTAGTTGCATTAGAATAATGTGCGAGCGCTTCTTTTTCATGATCTTCAAGTTTGACATTAGAATCTGTCATTCCTAAGTCCAATAAAAACTCTTTGCAGGCTTTTTTCCAATAATTAAACCATTCTAATTCTGTGCCAGGTTTAACAAAAAATTCCATTTCCATTTGTTCAAATTCACGGGTTCTAAACACAAAGTTTCCAGGTGTAATTTCATTTCTAAATGCTTTTCCTACTTGACATACACCAAATGGGAGTTTGCTTCTCGTTGTTCTTTGAATGTTTTTAAAGTTTATGAAAATACCTTGTGCTGTTTCAGGTCTCAAATAAATTTGATTTGCTTGTTCTAAAACAACACCTTGATATGTTTGAAACATCATGTTAAATGCACGGATTGGCATAAATGCTTGTTTCTGACAATTAGGACATGATAACTTATGATTTTTAATGTATTGATTCATTTGATCAAATGTCCATCCATCAGGATTGACACTATTATCATGTTCTGAAATCATGTTATCAGCACGAAATCTTTGATGACAGCTTTCACACTCAGTTAAAGGATCACTAAATCCTCCAATATGGCCGCTCGCTTTCCATACATTTGAGTTTAATAGTATACCGCTATCTAGTAAGACATTTCCTGGGAATTCCCTTTGAAAGCGTTGAATCCATGCTTTTTTTATATTATTTTTTAGTAAACTACCAAGTGGACCATAATCCCAAGTATTTGCAAGACCTCCATAGATCTCACTCCCTTGATAAATAAATCCAGTAGATTTAGCATATGTCGTTAATGCTTCTAATGTTGCCATTTTATCACCTATTTTTAATCTTAACGTGTACATGATACTCAATATACGCGATAAGAAAATTTTTTATTTCTTGAATTTGTAAAGATGAAATCTTTAATATTGTATCATAATTGGTATGTTTAAGTTGAACGAGTAAGATCAATATATCCATCGAGATATCACTTAATACAGTGTCTCCTTGATACGTTAGTGACGCCTGTGCGATATTAAATCCCGTCACATGTCTTCCATCGGCTTTCAAGGGTATGTCATATCCAATATACTTTAGTAATTGGATAATAAATCGACATACTTGTTGGGTCACATCGTTATATTGAAACATTTCCAATAATGCTTGATATATTAATGGATGTGGATCATCTGAATTCACACATTTATCAATGATTTCTAACATCCATGCAATGGATGTCATGGTATCAAACGATACTTTAATGTTTTGAAAATCATTAAGAATCTTGAGTCTTGAAACAGGAATAAGTCCCTCTTTTATTTCTACATCCGCTTGAATATGATTGAAGTACTGTGATGCAATACGTAAATCAGAGGTCATTTTTTGAGCACCTCTCGCATGCAAAGTGACTTTCCCTTGAGCAGAATAAAGATACACTAAACGATTTGATTCTAAATAAGGAAGCACTTTGTAAGTGATGCCTTCAATCACTTGAAACTCCATAACCAAAACGCATGACATCTTGCATTTTATTACGCCAATCTTTTTTTACTTTAATCCATAACTCAAGATGAACTTTTCGATCAAACTTTTTATTTAAATCATGCCTTGCTAACATGCCAATTTGTTTGAGCTTTTCACCTTGTTTTCCTATTAAAATTTTCTTTTGAGACTCTCTTTCAACAATAATCAATGCACGAATATCTAATGTCTTTTGTTTTTTGTTTTCTTCAATTGATTCAACAATAACTGCTGCCGAATGTGGCACTTCTTGTTGTGTTAATGACAATATTTTTTCTCTGATCCATTCAGAGATGATTTGATGTTCTTGTTGATCAGAGGTGTAGTTGTCAGGGAACATAGGTCCTTCTTCATAAGCATAATCTAAAATAGAAGCCTCTAAATGCTGAAGATAGGTTTCTTTAAGGGCAGAAATTGGAATGACTGCTTCGAATTCTCCCAATGATAAATATGACATGATTAGTGCATCAATCTCTGCTTTACTATTCAATTGATCAATTTTATTGATGACTAATATCATCGGAATATTGAGTGTTTTAAACGTTTGATACAACTTGTCATCATATGGCTGTTTTTTTCTATCAACAACCCAAAGCATAACATCAACATCGAGTAATGCTTGATTGGCATGTTTAACAATCACTTGATTTAATACGTGTTTAGATTCATGAATACCAGGTGTATCCACGAATACAAGTTGAAAATCAGGTGTAGACTTCACACCTAATATACGATGACGTGTTGTTTGGGCTTTATCACTTGTAATGGCAATTTTTTCACCTATTAAAGCATTAATTAATGTTGATTTACCAACATTTGGTTTTCCTGCAATGCCTACAAATGCAAATTTATGCGTCATGTATTAAGGGTATCTTCGAACTTAAACCCATAAGGTAAAAGAGCTTCTTTTGTCATGACTTTTGTTTCTCCTGAAAGATTCGCAAGTGTAATCTCGCAGTTATCTGGAAGTAATTCAAACATCACTTGTCTACATGCACCACATGGAGATACAGGTTTATTGTGATCGGCAACTACTGTCATTGATACGATATCTTCTTTTTTATATCCTTGGCTGAGAAGACTAAATAATGCACTTCTTTCAGCGCAATTCGATAATCCAAAAGATGCATTTTCAATGTTTGCACCATGAATGATGGTGCCATCTTTTAGTAATATAGCTGCACCCACTGGATATTTTGAATATGGTACATATGCTTTTAATCGTGCTTTTTTTGCTTCTTCAATCATGGTTTCGCTCCAATCCTGATTGTTTTAGTATTGCTTCTTGTTTCTCAAACATTTCTTTTTCTTCTTCAATGGTATGATGATCATAACCTTTCACATGTAAATAACCGTGAACTGCCAAAAACGCAATTTCTCTTGCTTCGCTATGGCCATACTCTAAGGCTTGTTGCTTCATATAATCAAGATTGATAAAAATATCTCCTAATACATCAATAAACGATTCTTCATATGGAAAACTTAATACATCTGTGGGCTTATCTAACCCTCGATATTGAAGATTCATCTGATGCATATGTTCATTATTAATCATAATGATATTCAATGCTTTTTCTTCAGTAATTTTAGAAAACACATGATTTAAAACATTCTCATAATCTGTGATGATATTGTTTGTTTGATTAAAGATTTGAATGGTCATTGGCTTTCATATCTTTCTAAAATACGTTGAACAAGTGGATGTCTGATGACATCAATGTGATCAAACTGAACAATGTTTATGTCTTTGACATTTTTTAATTTTAACAAGGCATCATTCAGTCCAGATGAAACACCTTTGGGAAGATCTGTTTGACTCGGATCACCAGTAATTAACATTTTTGATGAAAATCCTAATCGTGTTAAAAACATTTTCATTTGAGATATCGTTGTATTTTGAGCCTCATCTAATATGACAAACGCGCGTTCTAACGTACGTCCTCTCATAAAAGCAAGTGGGGCAATTTCAATAATTTGTCTTTCTATCAATGTAGTGGTTTGTTGCATACCTAACATATCATACAACGCATCATAAAGAGGAATTAAATAAGGATCTATTTTCTCTTTTAAATCTCCAGGTAAAAAACCTAAATTCTCTCCTGCTTCAACAACAGGTCTCGTTAATATAATTTTTTTCACTTGATTTGACTTTAATGCTTGAAGTGCCATAGTGACACCTAAAAATGTCTTTCCAGTTCCAGCTGGCCCTACACCAAATGTTAAGTCATTTTTTGAGATTGCATCAATGTAATCCTGTTGATGAAAGGTTTTAGCAACAATTTGTTTTCCAACATAATTCGTATAAATAGGTTTTCTGTTTTTATATAAAGATAACAAATCATCCGATTGATTGCGTTCAACACTTTTTATGACATACATAATGTCACGTTCAGTAAGTGAAAATTGATGTTCTGCTAAATCAATGAGAATGTTAAATATCGTCTCAAGCATTTCTTTTTGATGCTCATCAGCATCACAGACAATATGTTTTCCTTGAAGAGAGACAGTGACATTCATATATTGTTTAAAAACTTTAAAATTACGATCGTGACTACCGACGAGTTTAGAAATTGCATCAACGTGATCAATTTGTCTTTCAAGTGTCATTAAAACCCTACTTTCTTGATGATATTATATCATATTTAAAGAACAAAAAAGCACATGGTAACATGTGCTTAATATGATTTTTTCTTTGCGTTTTTCTTAGCGTTTGCACGCTGTTTCATTTTACGATCCACACTCGGTTTAATGTAAAATTCTCTTTTGCGAGCCTCCGCGAGGGTGCCTGATTTAGATACATCTCTTTTGAAACGCTTGAGTGCATCCTCAATTGATTCGTTTTCTCTAACGACTGTTTTTGCCATGCTCAACCCTCCCTTCTCGCTAAGTTTTTGATGTCATAAAAATGTCATTAATGTTTGTATTGCTAGAACCCCTGCAATTTCACTTGAATATATGAGTGGTCCTAGTGATGTGCTTAGAGCACCTTTTGAGATTAAATAATCTCTTTCATCTTGATGAATGCCACCTTCAGGTCCAATAATAATCATGACTGGATCATTGGTGTCATCTTTAATCATTTGTTTACTAAGTTCATCAAACAAATACGTTTTATTCAAGAGTTTAATGTTCTCTAATTTTGAAGCAAACATGATTTCCGGAACATCATCTCTATGAGAGAGTTCTGCAGCTTCTTTCGCAATCATTTGATATCGTATTTGTTTTTGATTACTAGGTAATTCTTTGACAATCGAATACTTCATAGGTAGTAAGATGATTGTATCAACGCCTGCCATCGTCGCATATTTGATTGTTGTTTCAACTTTAGGATGTTTTGGCAATCCTTGAACAAGTACGATATGTCTTTTTTTAATCTTTGGTAAAACTTTGATGTTTTTGTAAGTGACCTCATCTGCAATGATAATTTCTGATATAAAGCATTGTTCATTACATATGATCACTTGATCATGGCTTTTCATACGCATCACATGTTTGATATGATGCTGATCACTCTCTGAAAGTGATGATGTGCCTTTAGGTATGAAATACCTTTGCATATATTATCTTAAATTGTTTGATAATAATACTGCAACAACAACAATCACCGTTAAAATAATTGTGCCACGTGTTAAAAATAATTCTAACCCACGTGTTTTTCTTTCTTTAAATAATTCAGATTTTTCACCACTAAATGCACTTGAAATATCATCTGAAGATTGTTGTAACATCACTGCACCAATAAGTAAAATAACAGCGATTAATGCGATAAAATCTACCCAAATCATAATATCCTCCATAAATCCAATTCATTATAACAAAGTCAACCTTTTTTGTCAACGAGAGAGCCATTTTCTAAATACAAGACTCTCGTTGCGAGTAAGTCTATATCACGTTGATGATGTGTCGCAATAATTACAGTGAGTTGATGTTTATTAAAAAGTGTTTTTAAACTTGGTATAAGAACATCTTTAAGTGATTCATCTAAATTCGAAAATGGTTCATCCATCAATAATACTTTTGGACGACTTGCAAGTGCTCGAGCAATCGCAACACGTTGCATTTGACCACCAGAAAGTGTATGAGGATAGGCATCTTTATATGATTCTAATTCAATCTCTTTTAATAAAGACATAACATAAGGTTTTAGTAATGGTTTTGGCATCTTGACACATCCAAATGCAATATTTTGAAATACTGTCATATGTGGAAACAGTGCATAATCTTGAAAAATAAATCCTACTTGTCTTTTTTCTGGTCGAATACAATGACCATCAATAGAAACAACACAATTAGAATCAATATGAATGGCACCTGCATGAGGCGTTTCTAGTCCTGAAATTAACTTAAATAATGTTGTTTTTCCAGAACCTGAAGGTCCTTGAATTGCCAAAATATCTCCGATATTTAAATTTAAAGAGAGGTCTTTAATAACCTCATGGCGACCATATGAAAAAGATAATTTTTCTATATTAAGAAACATTATTTTTCCTTCCAAATCTTTGTAGTGAAATGATGAGTACACTCGTTAAAATAATAAGTAACACACTTGCAAAAGATGCCTTAGAAATATCTTCATTGTTGATGGATGTAAAAATTAAAGTTGAGAGCGTTTGTACATTAAAAGGTCTCAGTAACAATGTCATCGGTAACTCTTTTATAATATCAATAAAGCTTAAAATAAATCCAGCATATAGTCCTTTTTTGATCATTGGGATATCAATGAATACAAGTGTTTTTAATTTACTTTTTTTTAACGTATAGGCAGCAAGCGTATGTTGCGTTCCTATGATATCATACGTCGTTGAAATTTGTTTATAACCAACCGCAAAATACTTAAACACATAAGCAATGATCAACACAACACTGCTTAATGAAATGATTAATCCTCTTTGAAATAACACTTGATACAGTGGATCTAATAATTGATCAACACGAATATAAAAATAATAATATATTAAAGCAACCATAACTCCTGGAAAAGCATATCCAACAACTGGCAACTTAAATAAAGTCATCCCTTTTTTAAGATGCATCAGTCTTTGCATGTTTTTTAAAATCAACCCAAAAAGTATGATGACTGTACTAGAGATGAACGTCATCATAAGCGTTTGAATCAATGCTTGAAAAATAGAAATCATAGATGCTAAGTTAGATGATTGTACACTATTTAAAATAAGTTCAACTATTGGAATTAAAAGACTGAATAAACATATCAACCATAGTGGTGTTGTATAAAGTATCGTCTCTTTAAATGCTAGTTTTTTTAAGTATGGTATGGTTTTAGATTTTGTTGCATCTGTGATTGATCTATTAAATATAGCCCAATATATGATAGAGACAAATAAAAGTAGTCCAACGTATATCAGTGCTAAATAAAAACTAGATGTTAAATCATTCATTTGAAACCAACTATCAAACATACCTACAGTAAGCGTTTTGATATTTAAATATTTAGTGACCCCGTAGTCATTAATCGTTTCAAAAGAAATAAAAAGTAATGCTGACATGAATGTCGGCAATATTAATGGCAGATGAATACGTGTTAAACGTTTTAAAAATGGGATTCTAAGTAATCTCGCAACATCAAAATGATGTGTGTTTCTTGATTTGAAATACACTTTAAATGATAAATATGCATATGGAAATAAAGATAAACTGAGTATAAATATGGCCATCGGTATAGAAAAAACAATGCCACTAAAATCTAATCCTAATCTTATGAGTAGTTGATAAATTCTTCCACTGTAAGAAAGTGTATCCACATAAATATAACTCAGTACATATGCAGGTATAGCCAAAGGTAAGTAAAGTAATAATGATAATATCTTTTTTCCTTTAAAAGACATGGTTTCAATGATATATGCTGCATAAAACCCAATCACCATACTAAAAACACTGACACTTATGACTAAAGTCATGGTGTTTATAAAATAAGTAGATAATAAATTTGAGACAATAAATGGCCATTTTGGTGCATCACCAAAAAACATCGTGATGCCAAATACAAAAGGCATCATCAGTACAAATGTGATGATGACCGAAGATTTAAAAAATGGTGTTTGGTTTTTGATTGTCGTTTTTATGTCCAATTCGCCCCTATCATCAATTCAAAAGCATGTTCATGATATAAACCTAAATCGGATAAATTAATGGATTGTCTTTTAAATGTTCCCCACTCTAAAAGAAGTGGATGCCAAGTTGTGTTAGGATTCACAGGATACTCATAATTAACATTTGTAAAATGTGATTGTGATGAGGTACTCGTTAAAAATCGTAATAATTGTTTTGCCCCTTCTACATTATTTGCATGTGTGACAATACCTCCAGCACTTAAATTGATATGTGCACCTGAAGCATTGTCTCCTTGATTTGGAAAAAACACGCCGAGAGATTCTCCAACAGCACGTTCACTTTCATCATCTGAATTCAGTAACAACCCCATGTAATATGTATTCATAATGGCAAGGTTCGCACCTACATTGGATGCAACAAGTTTAGCTTGATCACGATCATTTCCAGCAGGATCTCGGTAAAAATTTGAAACAAAACCATTTAAAAAGGGTTGCGTAATAACATCTCCTTGTGTCATCAACATGGATGCAATCCACGAAATATTGTATAAATTAGAACTGGTTCTAACTGCAATTTGATGTTGCCACATTGGATCCGCTAAATTTTCATATGTCGATAATAAGGATGGATCTATACGATCTTTTGCGTACATAATGACACGTGCTCGCATGGTTAGTCCATACCAATGATATGTATCATCGTAAAGTCCTTCATCGACTTGACTTTTCATGACTTCATCTTCAAAAGGTTGCAATAAAGATGCATCCATCGCACGATACAATCGTCCAGCATCTGCAAAAATCAACACATCTGCAGGCGTATTTTCACCTTCAGTTATTAATCTTGCAACAAGTTCATCTGCACTTGCACGAACAATATTAAGTGTTATTCCCGTGTCTTTGGTGAACTGATCGAAAAGTACTTGATCTGTATCATAATGTCTCTCAGTATAAATCACAACAACGTTTTGATTACTTGTACATGACATCAACATCATCAATAATAAACTATACACGATGAGACTCAATATTTTTTTCAATACAAACTCCTTTAGTATGTATTTTTATTTTACTTGATAAGATGAATAACTTTCAAATAATATCATAAAAAAAGCTAGCATGGCTAGCTTTTATTCAAAGTGTGTCATTCCAAATTCTGAAAACATTTTAACTTTTACTTTAGTATTTTCCATCGTATCATTTTTAGCGAATTTCTTTTGATCATCTAGCTCTATCCAATCTTGTCCTCGATGATGTTTCATAAAATGAATGACATCATAAAAACTATAGCCATCATTTTGATTAAGATGATACATACCTGGTAAATAACTTTCTATGAGATCTATGAGTGCATGACATGTATCCTCTAAAAACATCAAGGATAAATATAATCCTTTGGAGGCAGACATCACACCACGTTGTCTCATTTGTTCTTTTACAAATGATAACATGTTATATCCACCTGGTGCATCACCTATTTGCCACGCAAGTCTAACGACATAACTATCAGGATACACATCAAAACATAAATCTTCTTGTGTTATTTTGCCTATCGCAAAATCATCTGTACCATCTGGTCGATCATATACTTGATAAGGGGCCTCTACTTGTTTTCCACTAAAGACCTTATAACTCGATGTAAACACAAACTTAGTATGATGTTTTTTTGACCATGTAAGTAGATGTGTCGTCATAACTTCATCTGATTTTGCTAAATGCATAATGGCATCAGGATTGATTTTATCTAGGTATTTGTGGACGCTTTCTTGATTAGATATATCCACTAAATTTCTATCAAAAGAAAAAGGTTGATGTTTTCTTTTTTGAATGATTTCTATAAGTTTTTTACCTATGGTACCCGAAGCACCCGTAACAAGTATATTCATAAGTCCTCTTTTAGACATTTATATATGATTTTTATATAATAAGTATATCAAAGAGTTGGAGACACTACTTAGAAAGTGAGCAATAACCCATGAAATCACAAAAACCAACATATACTTTTTCAAAAACTGATTTTAAACATCATACCTATGATAAAGTCAGATATGGCGATACAGATAAACAAGGACATGTCAATAATGCCATGTTTGCAAGATTTTTAGAGTCATCTCGTACAGAAATCTTATATGATCCAAATAAACCATTACATAATGAAGAAACATCCTTTGTGATTGCAAACATGTCCATTGATTTTCTTGCTGAAATTCACTGGCCGGGCCAAGTGGATATCTATACAAATGTATTAAAAATTGGCAATAGTTCCATAACATTTGAACAAGTCATCTATCAACATGATGTATTATGTGGTTATTCAACCTGTGTGATTGTACATGTATCAAATGACACAAAAAAATCCACACCACTTCTACCAATTGCCGTAGACTATTTACAATCGATAAAAAAATGAATCCTTAATTGGATTCATTTTTTATATTAAATGCAAGGATTTTTCTAATGAGATCAAAAGGTATCTCAGCATCTAAAGGTATTTGAATTGCACCTTTAGACGTTTTATAGTCTCTTAACTCATCTTTAAATATTTCTATTGCTTGATGATGTGGATATAATCCAATATGTCTTTGATACATATTAAAATAAAATATATTTTTCTTGATCTTATAACTTGGCATACCATAGGACCAACCTTCAATGATCCGTATATCATAATTTAATATGCACGTTCTGATTTCAAATGCCTTGGCTTTTACATCAGGAGATAATGTCTCCATCCAAGCCTTTACTTGTTCATTCATCAAGAGTATCCAAATCAGGATGACTAAGTTTTTTCATATCATAATGTGTTGCATAGTAGTTTCCCATCAATCGCGTGAGAGGGTGATATGCTTCAACATCAATTTGACCATCTTTTAAATATTTTTCATCAATAGATAGTTGTTTAACTTCTAAAATAAACATATCATTTTGTGGTAGTAGGATATGTTGATGCAAGGTACACTCCATTTGAAAGATTGTATCTTTAATACTAGGCGTTTCAACTTTATTTGAAGGTATGAGTTCAATGTTAAATGCTTCTGCTTCACTTTCATTTTTTTTAAGTTTTTTTGCAGATACATTCATTTTTTTAATCATCGTTTCATCGGCCATATGAATGACACATTCTTTTTCTCTAAGAATATTTAAGGATGTATCTTTTTTATTTCCTTGATTACTTCCAATGGATAAAACGACCATCGGTGGCCGTGTGTTTGCACCTGAAAAAAAACTATATGGTGCAATATTAACACTTTTATCTTCATTTAATGTTGACACCCAAGCAATAAGTCTTGGTGCCATGATACCCGAAAAAAGTGAATAAAATGCACGTGGATGAAGCATCGTAGGATCAAAGGTTTTCATGTTTATCACTTTCTTTTTCCGGTAAAATTTTTTCTTTTATTTCATCAAATGTGTGATCCATTTTTTTTAAAACTTTAAGTGTTAAGAATATTGATAATCCAATGATGAAAAAGTCTAAAATCGAATTTAAAAACTGACCATAGTAAATAACGACAGCATCTTCCGAAAACACATACGTACCTAATGATTCATTATATGATTGTGTCCCTCTTAAAACAAAAAACCAAGCACTCATACTTCTTCCACCAACAAGACTAAATATAGGCATGATGACATCATTCACTAGGCTTTTAACGATATTATTAAATGCTGTTCCTAAAACAAGACCAATAGCTAAATCGAGTGCATTTCCTTTTGAGATAAAGGCTTTAAATTCTTTAAAAAATTGTTTCATATGAACTCCTAAAGTTTAATATAACCTCTAAATCCTCTTGCACCATAATAAGAGTCCGCACCATTGTGATAAATGAATGTACGTTGATAGCGTTTATCACCAAATAATGCACCGCCTAGAGATCTTAGACTATCATCTGTTGCAATCCATGACGATGTTTTTAAATCTAGATCTTCTATATCTTGAAGTTTTATGTACATGCGTTCATCTAACAATTGAATACCGATTTTATGTGCTTCTTCTATTGCAGATGATGCTGGCGGAAATTTTTTTCTTTCAAGTCTTGCTTGCTTGTCGTAACACAAACTACCTCTTAACTTTGGTGACTCTTTTACCATATCGATAACATAGAGTACATCATCCATTAAGACAACATCAGGTTCACCACCTGTATCTTCCATACGATGGATCGTGTCTAAATGTTTTTTAAGTTTTGATTCAATGTCTTTAAAATCTATATTTAAATGTCTTTGAGGATACTTGTTAAAACGTTGTTCTAAAATTTTTAATATTTCCATAGATTACCTCTTTTTTATTATACACCTTTTTTATTATTTAAAAATGACTCCATATCAGAATGAATCATTCGGAAAGTTGTCCAATCATCTAGAGATTTTGCACCTAAAGACACATAAAAGTCTATCGATGGTTGATTCCAGTTGAGACAATTCCACTCAAAGCGTACGCATTTCATGGCTAATGCTTGAGACACTAAAAATTTAAAAAATAACGTGCCATATCCTTGATGTCTTTCTTCCTCATCAATAAAGATATCTTCTAAAAATAAACCTGATTTTCCAACGAATGTTGAAAATTGATGATAGGTAACTGCAAATCCTATTTCTTTATCATGTTTCATCAAAAAATAGACATTGGCTTGATTTTTTATAAAGATAGAGTCTACTAAGATGTCTTCTGTTGCAATCACTTCGTCTGACATTTTTTCATATTTCGCAAGTTTTTTTATGAATTGAAGGATAAGTTTAACATCTTCTTTTTGGGCTTGTCTAAAAGTTATCATACATTTTCTCCAAATAAATCAGGGATCTTTTTCTTTTGTTTTTTTCTGTCGTATAATAGTTTTTTACTCTTTTCGAATTGTGTTTCTAAATCAATGACTGGCGCTATATATGGATTATGTTTTAATATCCAAGGTGTAAATACATCTGGTACAGAAATGTTTTTTAATTCAGGAATCATTTCATAAATAAAGGATGCTTCTTTGTCATGCATATGACTTTGTTTGATGACATCATACATCGGTACATGACGATAAGGATTTAATCCTGCTTGCATTTGAATTTGACTCCAATGAATTCCTGGCTCATAATCAATAAAATAGGTACCTAGAATATTACCTACATCACGCCAATCTAAAAGTAAGACATTGGAAGCAAATGATGCAACCATGGCACGTTGTTTAAAATTAATCCATCCTCTTATTTTAAGTGCTCGCATACAAGCATCTACAATTGGAAATCCAGTTATTCCTTCTTTGAATGCATCATACAAATCTTGACGTCTTTCTCTAATACCTTCAAGTTTTTTATCCCAGGCTTCTTCATTTAATTCTGGGTGTCTTTCCACACGTTGAATAAAGTGGCAATGCCAATATAATCTTTTTTCAAATGCTTCTAATTGGTTTTTTAAAAAAGGATCTTTTATCGTTTTCAAATGTTTCTGGGTGGATAAATGAAGCATACGGATCGATAGATTTCCAAAAGCTAAATAAGGACTCAATAAAGAAGATGAATGAATACTAAGTGCAGGCTTGTTGATATACACTTGATATTTTTTATATCGATGATCAAAAAAGGCTTTTGCACGTTTGATGCCCTCGGACTCACCACCTTTGAAAAATGAAATCGGTAAGCCTTTCACTTCTAGTTCAAGCAAATCTTTGAGTGTATCTTTAAAGATTTTTTTATGATCTATAAAAGGTTGAGGATCTTTAGGAATTGGTAGGATACCTTCTTGTAACCATCCATGAAAATCTCTTAATCGGTATTTGAAACCATGAGCTCGATTCACACCAAACATTTTATATTCTGTCCACGTGACTTGATGACGAAGCGTCCACGCTTTTATGTCTAAATCTCTTTTATAGGTAAGATTGGTTCCGTGTTCCATATGGCTATGCAAACAAAATGTACCGTAAGTATCATATATTTGTTGGAATATTTCTTTCGCGTTTCCGATATAAACAAATAAAGGTAATCCAATTGCAGCTAATGAAGCCTTAAGATCTTCTAAACTTTCAACAATAAATGTGAGAT
>JALQTF010000020.1 GCA_023264085.1 Acholeplasmataceae bacterium | reverse complement strand
GCATAGAGTCAATTTCCATACGAATTGAAGCACACGCTTCGTCAATGAGATCAATCGCTTTATCAGGTAAAAAGCGGTCCGTGATATAACGTGTAGATAATGATGCAGCTGCAATAATCGCTGGATCACTAATTGAGACACCGTGGTGAGCTTCAAATCTCGATTTTAACCCTCTTAAAATACTAATGGTATCAGATTCTGTTGGTTCAGATACAAGTACTTTTTGAAATCTACGCTCAAGTGCTGTATCTTTTTCAATATATAATCGATATTCTTTTAAAGTCGTCGCGCCAACACAGTGAAGTTCTCCTCTAGCAAGCATTGGTTTTAACATGTTGGATGCATCCATGGCACCATCTGTGCGTCCTGCTCCAACAATCGCATGAATTTCATCAATAAAAAGAATGATGTCACCATCAGAATCTTTCACACGTTTCAATATTGCTTTGAGGCGCTCTTCAAATTCACCTCTAAATTTTGCACCTGCAATAAGTGCTGCTAAATCTAATTCGTAAATCGTTTTATTTTGAAGTGCAAGTGGGACATCTTTATCAACAATACGTTTTGCAAGTCCTTCAACAATTGCCGTTTTTCCGACACCTGGCTCACCAATAAGCACAGGGTTATTTTTTGTTTTTCTTGATAATATTTTAATCACACGCCTAATTTCGTCATCTCTTCCGATGACGGGATCGATACGTCCTTTTTTAACTTCATCGACTAAATTACGGCCAAATTTTTCCAATAACTTAGGATCTTTATCATAGTTTTCCATCATATTCATTTGCATAAGAAAACCTCCTTTGGCAGTCTGTTGTATTGTTTGCCAATTACAATATAACATAAACAAATTAGCACTGTCAATATTTAAGTGCTAATTTAGAAGATTGTGGGATTTTCGTTGACTATTTTAAGCCTTTACGTTATAATCATTAGTGCTGTAATGGCCCTGTAGCCAAGTGGTAAGGCATGGCACTGCAACTGCCTGATCGTCGGTTCAAATCCGGTCGGGGCCTCCATATTTAGGTTATAAAAAAAAGGATGTCATCATCCTTTTTTTTCTTTTATAAACTTTATAAAATCTGGAAAAACTTGCATCCATTGTCTTTCATTATGCTTTCCATCAACAATATGAAACGAAAGATGTTTGACTTGCTTTTGTTTGAGTGTTTCGTAAACATTCTTAGAATTATTGATATAAATCTGTGGAAACTCTTTAACATCTGAAGATGACGTCTCATCATTTCCAACAGTAATAAAAAAAGACATTTCTGTATTGATTTTCGATGCATTTAAATCTGATAAAAACTGTTTTTCATTGAACCATGAAGCGATGGAAAAACATCCGATACCTCTAAATAATGATGGATACCGCATGGCTGCAAACATTGAAATGTATGCACCCATGGATGAACCAGCCATGTAGCGGTTAGTTGATGTATGATACATGGATGTAATTTTAGGTATTAATGTATTTACTATGAAATCAATATAAATGAATCCTTTACCACCAAGTCCTTTGATAAAACGATCTTTAAGTTCAATGGTTGTTTCATAAGGACTATATTCATTCATTCTTTCAGTCGGTGAATTATCAATCCCTACAATCATCATATGATGTGTGTTTGTCTGCTTTAATCCTTCGATCACACGCCAAGAAACTTCATGATAACTCATCTCATCATCAAAAATATTTTGAGCATCATGCATAAATAATACATCACAAGGATGATTTTTTGTACAGTTCCCAGGATTATAAACGCGTATGGTGCGTAATGAATTTGTTGTGGGTATTAAGATATCAAAAGTTTCAATCATATTAACCTCAGTCTTATTTTAACATAGATAAAAGGGTAAAAAAAAGGTATAATATGAATGGAGAATTATGGGAACATTAATAAATGCTGCAGCAATTATCGTTGCGTCTTTCATTGGCGTAATATTTAAATCAAAACTACATGTAGACTATACTAAACAGCTCAAGCTTGTGA
Organism: Acholeplasmataceae bacterium; assembly: GCA_023264085.1. Lineage (GTDB taxonomy): Bacteria > Bacillota_I > Bacilli_A > Acholeplasmatales > Acholeplasmataceae > UBA8290. The sequence continues at coordinate 3,917 of JALQTF010000020.1, read as the reverse complement.
TGGGTCTTGTTTTGCTTTTAATGGGCATTGGATGGTTTATCAGTGATTTTGTTGTTATCGATGGGAATGGTCTTGAAACACAACATGAACTACTCATCTTAATATCAATCATTTTAGGAACGGCTATCGGATCATTTTTAAAACTTGATGAAAGATTTCGTTCACTTGTTAAAAATATCGAAACGAAATATCAATTGCCACCAATAGCAGAAGGATTCATTACAGCAAGCTTAATATTTTGTATCGGTGCGATTGCAATTCTTGGTGTGTTTCAAGACGTCATCCAAGGTAATTTAACATTACTGTATATTAAATCCATATTGGATTTTATTACTGCGATGATTTTAGCATCTGCATTAGGCATTGGTGTGATGTTTTCTTTTGTTTCAGTGTTACTTTATCAAGGTCTTATTATGCTTATCGCAATAACTTTTGCACCTGTTTTACCTGTCGATTTAATGACATACATAAGTCTAGTAGGGAATGTTTTAATTGTCGCTTTAGCTATTGATTTTTTAGAAATGAAGTCATTAAAAGTATTAAATATGCTACCATCATTAATCATTCCAATTATTTATGTGGTGATCTTATGAAAAGACTCACGATTGGTATTTTTATTGATGTTTTTTATCCAATGGTAGATGGCGTTGTTAAGGTAACAGATCATCAAGCAAGAATGTTATCAAAAAATCATGATGTTTATGTATTTGCACCTAAATCAAAAGATGCGCATTATGTAGATGATTTTCCTTATCAAGTGAAACGTGTGTTAAATGTCCATGTACCTACGACAGATTATCAACTTGCATTACCTCAGCTCGATCGGAAATTAAATAAAGAACTCAAATCTATTTCATTTGATATTATTCATATCCAATCTCCTTTTTCAATGGGAGAGCTTGGTATTAAAGTTGCTAAAAAACAAGGAATTCCTGTTCTTGGTACACTTCATTCTCAGTATGAAAAAGATTTTTATGAGCGCACGAAATCTAAAACGATCACCAAAGTGATGCTTAAAGATATTATGACTCGGTTAAATAAGTGTGATGTTACGATGACAATGAATGAGGGTTCAAAAAAACTATTTATGCGTTACGGATTAAAAAAAGAACCACTTATTATTCCAAATGCAACAGATATGTTGCCTTCTGATGCACTTGAAGTCAAGAAAATCAAAGAGAAATATGACATCAAAGACGTTTTTAACATGATTTTTGTTGGACGTATGGATAAAATAAAAAATATTGATTTCATGATTGATGTTATGGATGCACTCAAAAAGAAGGAAAGACAATTCAGGATGTATTTCATTGGCAAAGGTGCACATGAATCCATGTTTAAAAAACGTGTGGCAGAACTCAAATTGACAGATGTTATTACATTTTTGGGTCCAATCTATGATCGTATCGAACTTGCAGCAATGTATGCTGCGTGTGATTTACTGATGTTTCCTTCAGCATACGATACCAATGGGCTTGTTCAAATTGAAGCGGCAAGTCAGGAGACACCCGGTATTTTTTTGAAAGACACTTTGGCAGCATCAAGTATTGTGGATCATTACAATGGATATATTTGTGGAGAACAAGTCGCGCCTTTTGCAAATAAAATTCTTGATATCATGAATAATCATACCCAACACAGACGTGTTTCAATACAAGCAAAAACATCACTTTATATGACTTGGGAAACCGTCAATGAGAAATTACTAGATGTCTATATGAATGTTTTAAAGGAGTCTAAGCATGAATAAAAAAACATTAAAAGAAAAACTTACACCACTTCAATTCCATGTCACGCAAGAAAATGGGACTGAACCACCTTTTAGAAATGAATTTCATGATTTCAAAGGGAAAGGTCTATATGTCGATATTGTCTCAGGAGAACCTTTATTTTCATCTTTAGATAAATATGACAGTGGATGTGGATGGCCAAGCTTTACAAAACCTATTGCTCAAATCATTGAAAAAAAAGATATGTCTCATGGTATGATCCGTACAGAAGTGAGAAGCAAAGAAGCAGATAGTCATTTAGGCCATGTTTTTACTGATGGACCAAAAGATAAAGGTGGATTACGATACTGCATCAATTCAGCAAGTTTACGATTTATCCCGTATGAAACACTTGAAGAAGAGGGATACGGGTCTTATTTACCTTTATTTGATGCTGAATGAAATATCGTATTGATCCAGATTTAAAACCATTATTACCATTTAAATTTAAAAAACATTCAACCCTAACAAGACACTTAATGAATGCTTTTTTTAAAGCATCTTTTGAGATTACAAAACCGAAATCACCTTTTGTTAGGGAACGTCTGACCATACAATCACTCGATCGTGAAACGATCACATGTTATCATTATTATAAAGATCATTATGAACACAAAAACATGTTGATTTATGTTCATGGTGGTGGTTTTCAAAGTGAAGGGACATCGATACATCAAAATATGATTTTAAAATTTGCTGAACATGCAAATTTACAAATTCTTCATGTGAAGTATCGATTACTACCAGAATATCCTTACCCGAAAGCATTTGAAGATGTCGTTGCTGCTTTTCAATTTCTTATGAAAAAAAGCGACATTTATAAGTTTCCTATGCTTTATGTGGGTGGTGATTCTGCAGGTGGAAACCTTGCATATGCACTCTCTTTATATGATAGAGATCAAGGATATCATCTCATAAAAAAAACAATGTTAATTTATCCAGTGCTCACAAGACATACTCATTTTTCATCTCATGAAATGCATCAACTCACACCCATGTGGAATCAACATTTAAATCAAGCCATGTGGCAACAATATTTAGCGACTTCAGAAGATGATACATATGCTTCGTTATTAGAAAGAGATGTAAATGATTTAAGTCCTATCTATATTGAGACTGCAGAGTTTGATCCATTACGAGATGAAGGCATTGCATTAGAGAAAAAACTTAAACAAGCAAATATTAAAGTCATTGCGCATCATACAAAAAAGACTGTCCACGGGTATGATGCGTTACCACATGCAAATATTACAAAAATGATGATGCAACAACGCATACATTTTTTAAAAGGAGAATCATGACATATTTAAAATGGATGATTGGGTTACTTCTCATATTAGGACTAGGGTCTTGTCAAGAAGAAATCAATGAGGGACGGTTGATCGTTCCAGCAACAATTACATTTATTGATGATTTTATTCATTACACAGACGAAGACTTACCTTCATTAAAAGAAGGTGTCGTTGTTTCACATAATTATTATGAAAATTTAGAAGATCTATTAATTATTGATAGTTCTAGAGTGGATTGGGATACTCAAGGTATTTATCAAATTAATTATTATGTAACAACACCCTATCAAGTGACAACGAAAGCTGTCAGAGATGTGACTGTTTTAGAAGGTAGAGAAGAAGCACTTAAAATATATCCTGCGATTATTGGATTAAAAGATATCACCTATTATATTGGAGATGAAGTGCCAAACTATTTAGAAGATATAGTCGCATTTGATTTAAATGATGGCTATATTACCGATCAACTCATCATTGATGATACATCTGTAGATTATGATACGGTAGGAACATATCAAGTGAGATATTCTGTCATGAATTCTCAAACATTGATTACAACTGAAACGATTACGATCACTGTACTTCAACCTGTGATTTCTAGTGATACTGAACTTCATGTCTTATACATTAATGATACGCACGGCGCCATTCTTGAAGATGGGAATCAAATGGGTCTTGTTAATATTGCAAGTTATGTGGATTATGTAGAAAGAAATGAAGATCATGTTCTTTTTATTTCAGGTGGTGATTTACTACAAGGAAGTTTATTATCGAATTATTATTTTGGAGCACCAATCATTGAAGCACTCAATTTAATGAATCATGAAGCTTTTACATTAGGTAATCATGAGTTTGA
>JALQTF010000046.1 GCA_023264085.1 Acholeplasmataceae bacterium | reverse complement strand
TATTTAGAAATTAATGACTTAATTATTCGTATGAATGGTAATGCCATTACAACCATTGCAGATATTGCATCTGAACTAAGTGATGCCGCGTTTGGTGATACTCATGAAGTCACTGTTTTAAGAAAAGTTAATGGTACTTTTGTAGAATTAACATTTACAATTACTCTTTCTTAATATGACACTTGTAGAATATTTAAGAAATCAATCATTAACAATCAGTTTTGCGGAAAGTATGACAGGTGGTGCACTTTCGAAATATATGACCCAGTTTTCTGGTGCATCTGATGTATTTAAGGGAAGTATTGTGTGTTACGATACCCAAGTAAAAGTGGATGTATTAGGTGTTTCACAAAATTTGATTGATACATATGGTGTTGTGTCTCATCAAGTATGTGAAGCAATGGCAAGATCATGCAAAAATGTATTTAAAAGTGATATTGCAGTCAGTATTACAGGATATGCAGAAGGTATCCATAAAGACATTTTTGTAGGTATGTCATATACTGACACACACGTTTTTCATATCAAAAGAAAAGATCAAAACAGAACGCAAATGATCGATGACATTGTGTCATGGGTTGTCGATAAAATTTACGTGTTATGATGTTTGTATAAGCGTTATCTTTATGATATAATGTTATTTGCGTAGAAGCGCTACGCCACCTTGTCACATATTTGTGACCAAAAGACCAGAAGGAGGAAAAGTATGAAAAAATATGAAGTAATGTACATCATACGTCCTAATGTTGAAGCGGAACAAGTGAAAGCACTTGTGAATCAATTCTCAGAATTGTTTTTAAGCAACAACAGTCAAGTATTAGAACTCAAAGAAATGGGTTTAAAAGACTTGGCGTATGAAATCAATCATCATACAAAAGGATATTATGTTTGGTTAAAAGTTGAAGCAACGAATGAAGCTGTTGCAGAATTTAACCGTGTGGTTCGTATCACAGAAGACATTATCCGATTCATTGTCGTGAAAGAAGGCGAATAATATGATGAACCGTGTTATTTTAGTCGGTCGCATTACAAAAGAACCTGAACTTAAAAGAACGGCTCAAGATATTGCAGTTGTAAACTTTACGATTGCGGTGAATAGAAATTACACCGATCAACAAGGCGAGAAACAAGCAGATTTTATTTCATGTGTTGTTTGGAGAAAACAGGCAGAAAATGTTGCAAAATATGTTTCTAAAGGTATGTTGCTAGGTGTTGAAGGACGTATTCAAACACGTCAATATGAATCTGAGACTGGGATGAAATATATTACCGAAGTCTTATGTGATTCAGTCCAATTTTTAGAAAATAAATCTTCAAATCAATCTTTTGAAGATCAACCATCAACGAAGTCACAAAGTGATGAGTTTTATGAAACATCTAAAAAACTCGCAGCTGAAGATGACTTACCATTTTAAGGAGATAACAAATGAAACCAGGAAATTTTAAAGATCGTGGTGGATTCAAACGTCGTAAGAAAGTATGTTACTTTACACAAAACAAAGTAACACACATTGATTTTAAAGACGTTGAACTACTAAAACGATTTATTACTGAACGTGGTAAAATCTTACCAAGACGTGTGACAGGAACAACAGCTAAGTGGCAACGTCCTCTTGCAATTGCAATCAAACGTGCGCGTCATATGGCGTTATTACCATTTGTGAAAGACTAAAAAATTAAACCTCTTATATGAGGTTTTTTTTCATTTTTTCATCATAAAAAAACAGCGTTTGATACAATCATTTGATATAATAATGGATAAGAGGATTCCATGAGAAAAATATTAGTTGCAATTTTTGCAGTGATCTTTGCAATGTTAGCAGGATATGTCTTTCAAATTGTATTACCAGCGATCAATGAAAACCAATATCTATATTTAGGTATTGGTGTTTTAGCATTACTTTTATCTGCAACGATGATCTTTTCATTTTTTTCAGCTCAAATGCGCGAAAAAATTAAACGTCTCAATCATAGAATTGAATTGTGGAGTCGTGTCTCATATCATGTGAATCAAGTTGGTGATGAATTATTTAACCAACTTCCAATTGCCATGATTGCTTTAGATGATAATAATGATATTCGTTTTGCCAATACTTTTGCAAAAGAAAAGATATCTCAGAGAATGGTGAACAAACCATTAAGTGAAGTCTCTGATTTTTTATTTGAACAAGTCAAAAACAAAGTAACTGAATTTAGATATGAATATAATGACCTCATTTTTGAAGTATATTTTAAGCCAGAATTTAATTTCATTTATATGTTTTTAGCAACAGATCTAGTATTATTAGAACAGCAGTATCAAAATCATTTGCCAGTGATGTTATTAATGTCACTTGATTACATCGATGAATCTTTAGCAAGTTTACCTGTGTCTGAACAATCCACACTCAAAGGTCAATATCTTGGAACAATTGCGGATTGGGCGAATCAATATGAAGCGTATTTACAGCAGCTTTCAGATGACAGAATTATTGCATTTACAACAAGAGAGAAATTAAATGATATGATGCAACATCAATTTAAGATATTAGATGAAGTTAGAAAAATTTCCGAGAAACATGATGTTCGCGTGACATTATCCATGGGTGTTGCCTCTTGGGATACGCCATATGAATCTTTAGGTGTTTATGCTCAAAATGCGATTGAACTTGCTGAGAAACGTGGTGGTGATCAAGCTGTGATCAACATTCAAAATCAAAAAATTGCCTATTTCGGTGCAACGAAAGAATCAGTTTCAAGTAATAGTCGCGTGAATGCAAGAATTCAAGCACAATCCATGAAGCAATTATTTGAAACAAGTGATAGTGTCTATATCATGGGACATAAAAGAGCAGATTTAGATGCATTAGGTGCCATGCTAGGTGTATATCAAATGGCAAAGGCTGTTCAATATAAGTCGTTTATTATTGCACCTGATGATGAACTTGATCCAACAGCACTTAAAGTGTTTAAAGCATTAATACAATCAAAAGAAGATCCGCGAGTATCTCTAGAATCCATTCAAATATCAAATAAATCCGTACTTGTCATTGTGGATACACAATCTAAACAATTGCTTGTGGATGCATCACTAATTGATAAAGTGGAACATATTGTGATTATTGACCATCATCGTGCAAGTGATGATGCCGTAACATCTGATAACAGCTATATTGAACCATATGCATCTTCTACTGTTGAACTTGTAATGGATGTATGGTCATTTTATGAAACATTGATCGCCATTGAATTTGACCCATTATATGCAACCATCATGTATGGCGGTATGGTCGTAGATACGAATCAATTTACATTACGCACAGGACCTAGAACATTTGAAGTTGCTGGTAA
>JALQTF010000063.1 GCA_023264085.1 Acholeplasmataceae bacterium | reverse complement strand
TAATGATGCACAAAGACAAGCAACAAAAGATGCAGGTAAGAGTGCAGGACTTGAAGTTAAACGTATTATTAACGAACCAACTGCAGCAGCGCTTGCGTATGGTATTGATAAAGTTGATAAAGAACAAACCATTTTAGTATTTGACTTAGGTGGTGGGACTTTTGACGTATCCATCTTAAAACTTGCAGATGGTACATTTGAAGTCATCTCAACATCAGGTGACAATCATTTAGGTGGCGATGATTTTGACCAAAAAATCATCGATCATTTAGTTGCAGAATTCAAACGTGATCAAGGTGTGGATTTATCGAAAGATAAAATGGCCATTCAACGTTTAAAAGATGCTGCTGAAAAAGCGAAAAAAGAATTATCAGGTGTGACAACCACACAAATATCTCTACCATTTATCACCATGGGAGATGCAGGTCCATTACACATGGAACTTAACTTAACAAGAGCGAAATTTAATGAAATTACAGCCGATTTAATTGATCGTTGTGAAGCACCAGTGAAAACAGCATTAAAAGATGCGAAAATGGGATCAAATGATATTCATCAAGTCTTATTAGTTGGTGGTTCAACACGTATTCCAGCTGTACAAGAACTTGTAAAAAAACTATTAAATAAAGAACCTAACAAGTCAGTGAACCCAGATGAAGTTGTTGCGATGGGAGCAGCCATTCAAGGTGGTGTCTTAGCAGGTGATGTAAAAGATGTCTTATTGTTAGACGTGACACCTTTATCGCTTGGTATTGAAACGATGGGTAATGTATTTACAAAACTCATTGAACGTAATACAACCATTCCGACATCTAAATCACAAGTCTTCTCAACGGCTGCAGATAATCAACCAGCTGTAGACATTCATGTCTTGCAAGGTGAAAGACCAATGGCTTCAGACAATAAAACACTTGGTCGATTCCAACTATCAGATATTCCACCAGCACCAAGAGGTGTCCCTCAAATTGAAGTGACGTTTGATATTGATGCTAATGGGATTGTCTCAGTAAAAGCAAAAGATTTAGGTACAAACAAAGAACAAAACATCACAATCACAGGAAACGAATCACTCTCTCAAGAAGAAATTGATCGTATGATCAAAGAAGCTGAAGAAATGGCAGAAGCAGATAAATTAAGACGCGAAGAAGCGGATTTAAGAAATGAAGCATCAAGCCTATCTTTCCAAACAAAAAAAGCATTAGATGACTTAAAAGATGATGTTGATGCCAAAGAAAAAGAAGATGTTGAAGCTAAAATCAATGCCTTAGAGGAAGCACTCAAAGGTACAGATATTGAAGCGATTAAATCTGCAAAAACTGCGTTAGAAACAGTTGCTCAAGGCATTGCACAAAAAGCATATCAAAAAACACAACAGGAACAACAAGCACAATCTACAGATACAAATGAAGACAATTCTTCAAACGATGACAATACGGTAGATGCTGAATTTGAAGCAAAAGACTAAAACAAAATTGGAGTTAACACATGGCGGATAAACGCGATTACTATGATGTTTTAGGGTTAAAGAAAGGTGCATCTGAAGATGAAATCAGAAAAGCCTATCGTACATTAGCCAAAAAATATCATCCAGATGTATCGTCTGAGCCCGATGCAGAATCAAAATTTAAAGAAGTCCAAGAGGCATATGATACATTAAGCGATAGTGAAAAACGCCAAATGTATGATCAGTATGGACACCAAGGCAATCCTTTTGAAGGATTTTCAGGTGGTGGCGGATTTGAAGGTTTTGGAGGATTTGGAGACATTTTTTCTCAGTTTTTTGGAGGCGGTTCCCAAAGACAAACAAGACGTTCATATGATGGTCCACAACGTGGTGAAGATATTGAAAAAGTCATGACCATAGATTTTATGGAAGCAGCTTTAGGTATTAAAAAAGATGTTTCCGTGGATATAGAAGATACATGTCATACTTGTGGAGGTTCAGGTGCGGCATCTAAAGATGACATCGAAACGTGTTCAAGATGTCACGGTGATGGACATATCAATGTCGATCAACGTACGATGTTTGGTACCATTCGTTCTCAACAAGTATGTAACCAATGTGGTGGTCGTGGTAAAGTGATTAAGAAACGTTGTCACACATGTCACGGATCTGGTAAAGTCAGACAAACAAAAAATGTCTCAGTCAATATCCCAGCGGGTGTCGATAATAATATGACACTTAAAGTGGCAGGATATGGACATGGTGGTACAAAAGGTGGATCCCATGGAGATTTATTCTTAACATTCAGAATTAAACCACACAAAGTGTTTAAAAGAGAAAGAGACCATATTCACTTAGATGTCCCTTTAACGATTACACAAGCTGTGCTTGGAACATCTATTGATATCCCAACCATATACGGAGAAGTCACGCTAAAAATTCCTGCGGGAACATCTCATGGTACGGTCCTTAAAATGGGTGGACAAGGGATTGCCAATGTTCAAAACAAGAAAAAAGGAGATCAACTCGTTCATTGTGTCGTAGATATTCCTAAAAATCTTTCCAGTGAAGAGAAAAAACTTTTTGAAAAACTTGCAAGTTTAGAAAGTAAAAAACAAGCATCTGCTTGGGAAAAATTCAAAAATTTATTTAAATAAAGAAAACCATGGTAGAAACTCATCTATCATGGTTTTTTTATGATGCAATGATATAATAATTTTAGAGGTGATGATATGACATTAATTAAACATCATAACTTAGGACAATTAAAACCTTACTTTTATTTTGCACTAGAAGAATATGCAATGCAAACATTACTTAAAGAACATGAGAGTTTTTTCTTTACTTGGGAAATTGAAGGCGTTGTTGTCGGAAAAAACCAACTGATTGAAAATGAAGTAAATGTAGCTTACTGCAAAGAACATAACATTGATATCTTCAGACGACCAACCGGTGGTGGATGTGTGTATGCTGATGAAAGAAATACAATGTTTTCTATGGTGACATCTAAGAAGAATGAGTCATTTTCTTTTAAAACATACTTAACCAAAATTATTGATGCAATGGAAGCATTAGGCGTTCATATTGAATTCAGTGGAAGAAATGATTTATTGTATGATGGAAAAAAAATTTCAGGAAATGCTTTTCTTCAAAATAAATATGGGATGCTGATGCACGGCACATTTTTATATGATTGTGATCTAGAAACAATGGTACGTGCGATTTCACCAAGTGATGAAAAACTCATTTCAAAAGGCATAGAATCCGTTAGATCACGTGTCACGAATATGAAACCATTTTTGAATGGACGTTCACAAGAGGCACTGATTAAACATTTTGAAAACTATATTACAACTGATGTCTATGAGCTCACCGAAGACGATATCGAAAAGATTCAAGCGCTCTCTCTAAAATATCAAGATAAATCATATATTTACCGAAAACAACCTGCGCATACAAAAGTTTTAAAACAACGAATTCCTGGGGGATTATTTGAGCTTGTTTTAGATATTCAACAAGGAAAAATTCAAAAACTACAAATTCAAGGCGATTTTTTTGACATAAATCCATTAGATACGTTTGAAGTGAAGTTTGATGGTATCGATTATACAAGTGAAGCAATTGATGAT